>CAZRIC010000277.1:0-1511 GCA_964600095.1 uncultured Muribaculaceae bacterium | reverse complement strand
GCATTTACTAATATAAAATTCTCATTGGCGATATCATCAAATAAATCATTGATTAAGTTAAATGTTTTACTACTTACCCAGTTGTTAAGAACCTTAGGGTTGCTAAAAGAATCATAAATAACTTCAGCATTAAATTTGTTAGCTAAATTGCTACTATAACTATCCTTAATGCTATTTTTATAACTATCCTTAATAAATAAAGCATTAGCTAATGTTATATTATTACTGTTAGGATATTTTTTAAATTGATAATTTCCAATAGTATTGGCAATTTGCTCTTTAGTTTCTCCATTAGCACCTTCTTCAAGCATTGCTAGAGCGTATTTGATGGATAAAGGACTATAAACCTTGTTTGTTTTTGTATTTTCTAATTGTAAAAAAGATAAATCAAAGTCTTCTAGAGAATTTCCTTTTAAATTATATTTTGTATAAACCTTTCCATCTCCATTGTTTTTCTTCTTGTTTTTTTCTGGACTCTTTAATAGCAAAAGGCTTCCACCAATTAAGCATGCAACTACTATAATTATTGAAACAACAATAAAAATCCTTTTATTTTTTTGTACTTCTTTAGTTTGTATGTTTTTTTCTTTTTCCATATATTTCACCTCTAGTATAATTGTATCATTAATTTATTATTATGAAAGTCTTTTTTTTAAAAAAACTGATATAATGGAAATAGGAGGGTTTATGAAAATATATATTGCACATTCTAAAAAATTAAATTATGTAGAAAACTTATACCGGCCAATTAGAAATGATAAAGAATTACAAAAATATAATATTATTCTTCCTCACGAACATAGTTCCTTTAATCCGAATGGGAGAGAATTTTATAGTAGCCTAACTGCTATGATAGCAGAGGTCACTTTTCCTGGAACAGGAATGGGAATAGAATTAGGATGGGCTTATGATGATAGTATTCCCATTTATTGTATTTATCAAAAAGGTGTAAAAATAGCTAGTTCTTTAAAACAGCTTAATTCTAAGTTTATAGAATATACGTCAGAGCAAGAATTATTAGAAATTGTAAAGAAAATTATCTTAGAGTTAGAAGAAAACAAAATAGAAAATTAATTTTCTTTTTTTGTAAAAAATAACATTTTTATTTACTTGTTCTTTTTAAGCATGTTATAATGGTAATAATAGAGGGAGGTTATCAAATGGAAAAAGATCCTAAAGATTTAGAATTACAAAGAACTGTAGAAAGTCTTTTTGTCACAGATGAGAAAAAACAAGAAGTTTCAAAACCTCATGTTTTAGCAGCAATGATAACAGCAGCATCAGCTATGTCTATACCATCAGGTATTACAACTCCGGAATTAACAACAGAACAACTATTAGATTTGTATGGAAAGAAAGAAGATGGACAAGTAACGAGTTTATTAGGTATGAGTTCTTCTTATATTAAACTAAATACTGGTTATAGTGTAGAAGTAGAAGATATGGGTTCTGCTTATGCAAACTATAGCGCACAAAAGGAACAATATGATGAACTTTATACTAGTATTTCT
>CAZRIC010000276.1:0-1513 GCA_964600095.1 uncultured Muribaculaceae bacterium | reverse complement strand
AGTTTGTAACATGTTGATTTTATCATGGTCTTCGAAAACTAAATTATTAATATACTTTTGTTCTATCAAATTGTTGGAAATATATTTTCTCATTGTAACAAAAGCACGCATAATAGCAACGCTCATCTGCGCAGCAATATCTGTTCTTAATATTGTTGCTAGCATTGCAACACCTTGTTCTGTAAAAACATAAGGTATATTTCTAGACATATTAGTCAATTTTGTGGTCACAAATTGTGACCGCAAAATTAAATATTCATCATCTGTCGATTGAAAATAAAAATCTTTTGGGAATCTATCTAAATTTCTATTAACAGCTTGATTAATCGCTTTTGTACCATTTTTACATTTATAAAGCCTTGCTAAATCAGAATCTAGCATTACTTGTTTTCCACGAATTTCATATATTAAATTTTCAATATCAATATTTTCTTTCTCTATTACTTCAACCATTTTCTTCCCCCTATTTCAATAATTTTATCATAGATACACTCTTCTCTTTGTCGTTATATGTCGAAAATAAAAAGAATTAGACTACTTGTTTGTTATAAAAACAAATCTATCTAATCCTTTCATATCTTTTTCTATTTTAACATCTATATTATTTAAGTATTGATACGCTAATTTTGTGATATCTTCTCCCTGTGTCTCGCCTATTTCAAAGGCTATTAAAAATTTATCTTTCAAATTTCTAGAACAAGTTTTCAATATATCTTCATAAAAATAAAGGCCATGATTATCTGCATAAAGTGCTAAAGAAGGTTCATTATTTTTAACCACTTCCATAATCTCTTCCTCATAATCAATATAAGGAGGATTACTGATAATCACATCAAATTTATCCTCTATACCATGTAGCATATCATTTTTTTTAAACATTATTTCTGTTTTCAAATTAGATGCATTATGACTAGCTAATTCTAATGCTGCACTAGAAATATCAACAGCTGTTACATTACTATTTGGTAATAACTTTTTTAGAGTAACAGCAATACAACCACTACCAGTACCTAAATCGATAATAGATAGATTCTCATCAAAATTTTCTTGAATATATTTTACCGTTTTTTCAACTAATTCTTCCGTTTCAAATCTAGGAATTAATACCCTTCTATCCACATCAAAGATAAATCCATAAAAATCTACATTTCCTATGATATATTGAACCGGTTCTCCACTTTCTAATCTTTTAAGACCATCTTCTAATAATTCCGCACTTATATATTTTTTTAAATATTCTCTATTATATTCTTTTAATTCTTCTTCTGTATACTTCATAACAAAGATGAGGAGATTACTCTCCTCTTAACTTTCTAGCTTGGTCTTCTGTAATTAAAGCTTCAATGATATCTTCTAAGTCCCCATCCATAACTCTTTGTAACTGCATTGTAGAAAATCCAATTCTATGGTCTGTTACACGATTTTGTGGATAATTATAAGTACGAATCTTTTCAGATCTATCTCCAGTACCTATCTTACTTCTTCTTTCACTACCAATCTCTGCTTCTTGACG
>CAZRIC010000275.1:0-1514 GCA_964600095.1 uncultured Muribaculaceae bacterium | reverse complement strand
TCTTACCAGCATTCTTAGTAGCTTGTCTTTGAGCATCATTAAAGTATGCTGGAACCGTAATAACAGCACGGGTTACTTTTTCTCCTAAATAAGCCTCAGCAGTTTTCTTTAAATCTCCTAAAATCATTGCACTGATTTCTTCTGGAGTATACTCTTTTCCATTTGCTTTTACTTTCTTATTTGTTCCCATTAATCTTTTAATAGAACTTATGGTATCTGGATTTACAACAGCCTGTCTTTTTGCTGTTCCTCCAACGTTAATATCCCCATCTTTAAAAGCAACTACAGATGGAGTTGTTCTTTCACCTTCAGCATTTACAATTACTTTTGCTTCTCCACCTTCATATACACTGACACAACTATTAGTTGTACCTAAGTCAATACCTATAATCTTACTCATAATATCATCCTTTCATTATTCACTAACTCGTACCATAGCAGTGCGAATTACCTTGTCTTTTAACAAATATCCTTTTTGGAGAACTTCTAGAACCATACCAGGCTCTACACCTTCTCTTTTTTCAACTAATATGGCATTATGATAAACAGGATCAAATGGCTTATTATATCCATCTATCATTTTAACGTCATACTTTTCCATTACATTTTGTAAATGGCTATAAATCATTTTAAAACCATCTAAAAATTTAGCTTCATTTTCTGTTAATTCTTTTTCTTGAGCAATAGCTCTTTCAAAATTGTCAAGAATTGGTAAAACGTCCTTGATTAAATCTTCATTACAGAACTTTAACATTTTATTTACTTCTTCTTCTTTTCTTTTTCTGTAATTTACCATATCAGCATTTTGCCGAATAAGCTTATCTTCTAGCTCACTAATTTTATTGTAAGCATCGTTTAGCTTATTATCTCTTTCTTTCTCTTTTTCGCAAACACATTCTTGGTTGCCTTCTTCACAAGTACAATTTTCTCCACAACAACTATGTTCTAAATTTTCATTTTCTTTTTCACAAGCACATTCTGAACAACATGCTTTTTCCTTTTTTATTTCCTTGCTCATGATTCCTCCTTCTCGATATTTTCCTTAATAAAATCTAGAAGAGTAATTACTCTATCATATTCCATTCTCTTCGGGCCTATCAAAGCAATAGTTCCTTCTTCACCATCAACAACATATTTTGTTTTAACGATTGTAACATCATCATCAAAATGATTCTCACTACCAATATAAACGTTAATGCCATTTCCTTCTTCTTTAATAGCATTTACAATTTCTTTATCTTCAAATTTATTAATAATTTCACGTATTTTATCAGTATTATCAAACTCTGGCTGCATCAAAATATTTCTTCTTCCAGACATATGGATATTCTCTGGATTTGTAAAATCACTAAATGCTTGATAAAAAGCATTATATAAAATTTCATGTTGTTCTACGTAAGATGCTATAATTGGTTTTACCTGGAATTCTAAGAATGAACTTACCTCATCAATTGGTGTACCTATTATTAGTTTATTGATTAATTCTACGGTTTTTCCAATATCCTTAGAAGAAA
>CAZRIC010000274.1:0-1548 GCA_964600095.1 uncultured Muribaculaceae bacterium | reverse complement strand
CATATCCACCATATGCTCCATAAATAGTATATATAAATAGTCCTGCATATTCTAGTTCTTATTTATATTTTCTAATCATTCTTTCAGATACTTCTAATTTTTCTGCTAATTCCTTAATACTATACTTTCTTCCATTTTGAAGAAATTGTAACATCAGCAAAGCATTCGATAATTTAGACATATGAAACCACCATGTATAGTATACACTGAAATCCTATTTAGCACAAATAAAAAGAATAATTTAACTATTCTTTTTATTAGTAATCTGTTCTTAATTCATAAATAATTATTCTTTCTGAATAAATTCCAACATTCTTATCAAATAAAGATATTTCAACAACCATATCTAGCAAATGATGATCAACAATATACTGGTAAATATAATCAAAATCAGGTATATCATTCAACCTTTTATCAAAAATATCTGTCTTGAAATTATACTCATAGTAAACATCCTCTTCTTCTCTACCAGTTGCATTTTGATTAGAAGAAAGATATACATAAACATCTCCATTTTTAAAAATTGCAATATCACCATTTAAAAGCTGATTATCAATATAATTAAAAGAACTAACATTTATTGTAAATGCTTGGTAATCTTGAATTTCTTTTATTACATCGTTTTTTAAAACTTTTAATTTAAATTTTCCTCTAGCACTAGATTTATCTCGAATAGCATAATATTTTTCTGGATACTTTTCTAAAAAAGCTTTTACTTTCTCTATTTCTCCATTTTTAAAAAAAGCTTCAGGAAATTTATTTAATTGTAACTCATTTATAGCTTTCATACTTTCCATTTTATTGCATATTCTCATATATCTCACCTTTTTACAGTTTATCCTAAAGTAAACTTTAAACGAGATAACTTTCTAAGCTATCCCGTTCTCAATATCTATATTAATCAACTCGAGTAAGTTGTTGAACATTAATACGTTCTCCTAATATATAAAGACCTGTTGTTCTTTCTGTCAAGTACCATTCATTTCCTTCAAAAGTATCTGGTAACACAAATACTATTTCATGTCCATCACTAACTTTAATTAAAGTTTTATCATCTGCAATTTTTATTGGCTTATATACTTTTCCATGTGAATCTGTTAAATAAAATGCAAATGATGAACCGTAAGGATCAAAATTACTATAAGCATAAGCATCTTCTTCATCTGTGTCAAATTTATAATTAACAATTAATACATCCCTATTTTTCCATCTTTCTACTTTATAACTAGATAATAATGCTGTTGCTATGTAAGCTTTGTTTATGGTTTTTCCTTCTTTATTATATATATTTCCTATAGAATCTAATTCATTTTTCACACTTACTTCATTTCTAAAATATTCAGTAATATTAGACGGTATTGAATTGTTAGATGTTTTCAAACTTACTGGTGTATATAATTGATTCTTATACGAAGTGGTATTGTTATTTATTTTTAACTTATCTGTTGCTGTATTAGTTACATAATATATATATAGATTTTTTAAATCAATATTTTCAACATTATCTACATTATAATACTGATATACATCTGTTTTTGTTTTACATAC
>CAZRIC010000273.1:0-1552 GCA_964600095.1 uncultured Muribaculaceae bacterium | reverse complement strand
TAGTAAATTAAAAAAATTAGAAACATCAATCGATGATTTAGATTTCTCTGTTAGAGCTTATAACTGTTTAAAAAGAGCTGGTGTTAATACACTTGGAGATTTAACTTCTAAATCAGAATTAGAGATGATGAAGATTCGTAATTTAGGTAAAAAGTCTTTAAAAGAGGTAATCGATAAGATTAAAGAAATGGGACTTAAATTCCGTGAAGACGATTAGTAGTTAGGAGGATATTTATGGCTTATAGAAAATTAGGACGTACAAATAAACACAGAAGAAGTATGCTTGCTAACCTAACTAGAGATGTTATCATGAAAGAAAGAATCGAAACAACAGAAACAAGAGCAAAAGAAGTTCGTAAGTTTGTTGATAAGATGATTACTTATGGTAAAGATGGTTCTTTAGTAGCAAGAAGACAAGCATTAGCTTTCTTACATAATGATACAGAAGCTGTTAAAAAGGTATTTGACGATTTGGCTCCACGTTATGCAAAACGTAATGGTGGATATACAAGAATCTTAAAATTAACTGAACGTCGTGGAGATGACGCTTTAGAAGTAATTTTAGAGTTAGTAGAAGGAGATGCAAAATAAGCATCTTTTTTCTTTGTAAAAAGTGTTTATAAAAATACAAATTAATGTTATAATTAATAGCATAGTGAGTAATAATAAAATACTACTGATTGCTTAACCATTACATTAATTATTTAGTTATGATATAATGATATACTAAAAATGGAGGATACTTATGATACAATTAATAGACCCTAAAAATACATATATAGATGATACTGTAAAGATAGGAGAAAATTGTGTTATATATCCTAATGTTATGATAAAAGGAAATACGGTTATTGGAGATAATACGATTATTTTTATGGGGTCTTATATTGAAGATTCTATTATAGGAAAAAATAATACAATTTATACTTCTTATATTATTAATAGTAAAATAGGCGATGAAAATACAATTGGTCCTTATGCACATATACGTGCAGGAAATGATGTTGCTAATCAAAATAAAATAGGATCATTTGTAGAACTAAAAAATAATATTATTAAAAATAATGTAAAAATACCTCATTTAAGTTATGTTGGTGATACTTCTATTGATAGTCATGTCAATATTGGTGCTGGTGTAAAAATTGCAAATTATGATGGAAAACAGAAGTATAAAACCACTATTCAGGAAAATGTTTTTGTGGGGTGTAATTCTGTATTAGTTGCTCCTGTGACTCTATATCATGAAAGTTATGTAGCCGCAGGTTCTGTTATAACAAACGATGTTCCAGTAAATTCATTAGCGGTAGCAAGAGAGAGGCAAATTAATAAAAATAAATAATTTGCTTTTTTTATTTGAGTTAGGAGGATAAAAAGTGATAGAAGCTATAATTTGTGATGACGATAAATGTTGTAGATGCAGTATAGTGGAAATTGTAAGGAATTTCTTTAACAAGCAGAAGAAAACCGTTAAAATAAAAGAATATTCTGACTATGATGATAATTTTGTTAAAGATATTGTTCCTGGTAGTAGAAAAATTTATATTTTAGATAT
>CAZRIC010000272.1:0-1559 GCA_964600095.1 uncultured Muribaculaceae bacterium | reverse complement strand
TAAATAGAAAGAAAAGAATAATCGCAACTAGGAATAATAGTAAAATTAGAATAATCGCTATTACAATACTTTTATCTTTAGAAGATTCTTCTTTTTTCTCTTTTTCTTGTATAATCTTTTCTACTTCTTTATAATCTTCTGTTTCAAAAATTCCTTCTTTTAAATCTGATTCTAATTCTTCTTTTTCTTTTGTCTTTACTATTTGTTCTACTTCTTGAAAGCTTTCATTAGAAAAGATACCTTTCTTTAATTTCTCTTCATTATCTTCAGAAGCTGGTTCAAAATTCTCAACTTCTAAAGAATCTGTATTAAGAGGCTTATAATTCTCATCTTCTTCTAGTTCTAAAAAATCACTTTCTAGTTCTTCATAAGTTTTCTTTTCTTCTCCAATTAACTCAGCTTCGCTTTCAGATTTGTTTTCTCTCATATAATTATTATAAATATCTTCTAAGCTCTCTTCTTTTTTCTTCATTGTTACACCCCTACTATAGTAATAGTATAACATTAATATCAAAAAAAAAGAAGATTATTTTTTCTTCTTTATTCTATTATATAAGGATTACTTTGAGTTCCTTTTCCTCTTGTAAACTGAATATCTTTTTTTAAAGATATAACAGGTCTTATACCAAAACTTCCCCATTTATTATCAGGTAAATCTACCTTAATAGATCCTAACTCTCCAAGGGATCCTACATATGCTATTTGGTTACTCTTATCTCCTTGTGACATAGTAGCATAGAACACATTTGTAAATTCAGGATCATTAGCATCCCCTTTAAACACACCTTGTGGGATTCTTAAATAACTATATTTTGATTTGGTCTGAAATCTATCTAAAACTGATCCCGCATATACTACTTCATCTACTGTAAGTAGTCCAACTTTATCTTTCAATACTTTACCTGGACATTTTTCAAAAGAAGGATTTCCTGCTAGTGCACGTAAATGAGAAGTAGAGGTTGTATCATTACACCATTCTATTTTTTCTAAATTAGAGTCATATTTTCTTACTTTTGTTTCATACCAATTAGTTACCTTTGGATAAATTAAAGAATATTGATAATTGGTTTGATTCTTAGATCCATTAGAATACTGGATTCTACCAATCAATAAATTATTATCACGTTGTGTACATGTTCTATCACCATTATATATCAATTTAATACCACCAGTATTAGTAGTCCTAACTATTCTCCAACACATATTTGCAAATACTACATAATTATTATCTACACTACCACGATAATAATAAATTGGTGTTGTAGTAGTTACATTTTTCTCAGTCTTGTATATTCCATCTCCTTTATCACTTGTAAAATCAATATTTTTATCTGATTTTGCATTCTTAGCTAATTCATCATATAAATTATGCTTTATTGGAGTAACATTCGTATTACTATTACTGCTCGTATTAGAATTCGTATTAGTTGGCTTATTCGTATTGGTATTACTAGGTTTATTAGTATTAGAGTTACTTGGCTTATTACTATTTGTTGGTTTATTTGTATTCGATGGTTTATTGGTATTTGTATTACTTGGTTTATTACTTGTAGAATTAC
>CAZRIC010000271.1:0-1587 GCA_964600095.1 uncultured Muribaculaceae bacterium | reverse complement strand
TTTGTGATATTCTTCAAAATTTTGTTCAATATCATGGTCCATTTGATAACCATAAGAACTTAAAGCTTGCTTTACAGATTCTATACCTCCATAAGGATTCATAATTCTTTTTAATGGTTCATCTGTTTGTAAACCAAAAATAACTTCATTCTTCTTATCGATATAACCCGCATCAAAAGAATCAATACCTGCAACAGCACTTGTTTCAATATCTAATACTTTTGTAATAAATTCTTTGTCCAATAGTTTTTGGCATCTACTCCACACTTTACTTGTCTTTTTTGTGCTACGAACTAAGAAAGACTCATCTTCCTTATATTCTTTATAATTATTTATAATAAAGTCTTCTACATCGACTTTTTTTCGCCATTTTTCTCCTTGGAATCCATTCCATTCTTCCATTTTGTTCACCTCTAAATCAGTGCTATTTTTTTTATTATAACATGTTTTTCTAAAAATCAAAACAATATCGCTATTCTATTTCACAAAAAAAAGATAATTTTTTATCTTTCTTCTTGTACTTTTTGTAAAAATTCTTCCTCATTCCATATCGTAATACCAAGAGATTGTGCTTTATCATATTTACTTCCTGGACTATCACCTACTACTACAACACTAGTTTTACTAGTAACACTTCCTGTTACTTTACCGCCTCTAAACTCAATCATTTCTTTTGCTTCTTCTCTTGAAATAGATAAAGTACCTGTAAGTACAAACGCTTTTCCAGTAAAATCGGTAGATTCTTTTTTTTCTTTCCCAATATAGTTGAAATTTAATTCATACTCTCTTAATTTCTCTATACATTTTTTATTTTCTTCATTTGTAAAATAATTGACAACAGATTCTGCTATAATTTCTCCAATATCAGGAATCGTAATTAATTCCTCATAACTAGCCTTCATAAGATTATCTAAAGTTTTATAATAGCTAGCTAAAATAACTGCATTTTTCTTGCCAACATGTCGAATTCCTAATCCAAAAAGCAATCTTTCTAACGAATTTTTCTTACTATTTTCAATAGAATCTAAAAGATTAGTAATACTCTTTTCGCCAAATCCTTCTAATTCTTGTAACTTTTCTTTATGATTAAAGAGTGTATAATAATCATCAACAGTATGTAAATACTTCATATTATAAAAGTCTTCAATAATATTTTCTCCAAACCCATCTAAATTCATTGCATCACGGCTAGCAAAATGAATAAGCCCTTCTATTTTTCTAGCATCACAGTTAGGATTTAAACAAAAGTATGCAGCTTCACTTTCCCTTCTTACTAATGGCGTACCACAAATTGGACAATTAGCAATCATCTTAAAATCAATTTCATCACCAGTACGTCTTTCTTTTTTTACCTCTACTACTTCTGGAATAACATCTCCAGCTTTATGAATAGAAATAGTATCTCCTATCTTAATATCTTTTTCTTTAATATAGTCCTCATTATGAAGTGTTACACTACTAATAATAGAACCAGCTAAATGAACAGGTGTTAAATCTGCACGAGGAGTTATTTTACCAGTTCTTCCTACACAAACTTCTATATTTTTAAGTTGCGTTAATACTTCTTCTGCAGGAAATTTATAAGCA
>CAZRIC010000270.1:0-1616 GCA_964600095.1 uncultured Muribaculaceae bacterium | reverse complement strand
AAATAGCACTTCTAGCACCTATCGCAATAGATACTTCTTTTCTAGCAATTTTTCTCCACTCATCATATTTTTCTCCAGCACTTAACCGAGAATGTAGAATTGCAATAGCATCTCCAAATCTTTTTTGAAACGTATCAACCAATTGGGGTGTCAAACTAATCTCTGGAACTAATACAATAGCTTCTTTTTTTTCTTTAATGACTTCTTCAATTAAACGCATATAAACTTCTGTTTTTCCACTTCCTGTTACACCATGTAGTAAAAATGGTTTAAAAGTATTTCTATTAGAAGATATCTTTTCTAATACTTCTTTTTGTTCCTCCGTTAATTCTGGTTTTTTCGCAATTTCTAAAACAGAATTTTCTATTCGATATACTTCTTTTTTTTCTTCTTTAATTACTTTCTTGTTTAATAAAGACTTTATCGTAGATGCGTACTCCTTTAATTCTTTTTTTTCTATTTCTTTTGTTCCTATTATATCTATAACCTCTTTTTGTTTTTGCGTTTTAGGAAGATAAGAAAAATCTATAATAGAGAGAAAAGATGTCTCTTTTTTAGGAACAGTATATCCATTTTTTGCTTTTAATGCACTTGGTAACATTGTTTGATAAGAAGAAATTAAACTACACATTGTTTTTTTACTAATGTATTTTCCTAAAGACAATAGTTCTTGATTTAAAATTACTTCACCATCAATACTAGCAGAAATTTCTTTTAGGGAAAAATCTACTTCTTTTTCCTTTTTTTCCAAAACAAAACCTTCTACCATACGCGGACCAAATGGAACTAAAACTCTTTTTCCTACTTCAATTTCTCCTTCTAAAGTAGGTGGAATCCGATAGGAAAATGTTTGATCAATTTGTTTTGCTTTTACTTCTACTAGTACCTCTGCAACCATTCTATCACCTAAGGTCATTTTAACATCTCCAAATTAGAGTGTCAACAAAAAAGATACTATCCTTTTAAAGTGCGGATAGCATCTTTTGTTTGTTTTTGATAAGTATCAAAACTCTTTATAAAAATCTGTTGAATATTTTTTTCTCTACTTTTCTTTTTCGCATATTCTTCTTCAAAAATTTTATTAATCATCTTCTTAAAAGACTTTTCATCAACAGTACTCTCCTCTACAAACTGACGAATAATTCCTTCTAAATATTTTTTTAAGAATTCTTCATCTTTCTCTAATAATAAAGAAGAATCAGAAAATAATTGATAATTCATAAAATAAGGTATCATAAAATTCTCATTAGTAGATGGTCTATTTTTTACACTAAATGCTTTTTCCAAAATCGCATAGCTATCTAAAAAATCAAATAATTCTAATATTTTTTTATAGTTTTCATGAGTTACTAAAAGACCTGTATGTCGAATAGGAGAACGAACGAATGATGCCCCCTCTAAAGTTTTCATAAAAACACAGTCTCTTAAAGGATTTAGAAAATCAAAAATACGCTCTAATCTTTCTTTAATTTGTGGTGAAGAATTTTTCTTATTTTCTATTTCTTTGCGTCTTACCTTTAAAGATAATTCTAAAGAAATATCCTCATTGTGATAAGAACTATTTCCTACTACTTTTAAAAGACTCTCATTAGATGCTTTTTCTTGTTCTATTAAAG
>CAZRIC010000269.1:0-1635 GCA_964600095.1 uncultured Muribaculaceae bacterium | reverse complement strand
AATACTGGATTTTAAAAGTATAAAAGAAAATAGTAATAGCTAAGACTGCATAAGAAATAATAAGTAAGAATAACCATAATTCAGAAAGTATATTACCGACTCCTTCTCCTAAAATTAGAAAGATACTATTTCCTAGAATATAAAGTCCATATACTGGTATACATAAAATAGATAAGAAGAAAAATACGATAAGCATTTTTAAAATCATATTGATAATATCTTTAAATTTCATATTTTTAATCATACGAATAGTTTTATTTAAATATTCTAACAAAATATTAAGCCAATTTTTTTTCGATTTTTCTTCTTTTTCTTCCATAGTAATATCAGAAATATTATCATTAGTAAGCTCATCTAATGTACATTTAAATATTTTACATAACATTAGTAATTTATCCACTTCAGGATAGGTAGTTCCAGATTCCTACTTGGAAACTGCTTGTCTTGATACATCTAGCAAATCAGCCAGTTGTTCTTGTGACATTTTATTTTCTTTTCTAAGTTTTTGTAATTTTTCATTGAATTTCATTTCTTTCACCTCGCCCTAATCATACAATAGAAACTTGGTAGCAGACTACCAACTATTAGTTGTTTTTTGTTAATTGTAGGTTGCAATTGCTTATATTATAGCAAAAAACGGAAAAAATTAACTATTTTTTTCTTATGAATTTTGTATTTCTAGAAATACAGATTAATTTTTGCTATAATAAGAGTGGTGATAGTATGCATAAAATATCAAAATTTCTTTTTAGCAGAGTTGTTATAAATGGAATACTAATCTTATTACAAGCTATTTTTCTTTTTTTCTTATTTTTCTATCTTAGTACAGCATCGTTGCTTATTTATATAATTTTAATGATTATTAGTGCTTTTATATCTATGGCTTTATTAAATGATAATTTAAATCCATCTTTTAAAATTCCATGGTTATTATTACTAATAGTATTTCCTATTTTAGGAGTTTTCTTGTATTTGTTAAATGGAAAAATTTGGATTAGAAAAAAGTATCGTAAAGAACGATTTGAAATTGAAAACTATGAATATCAAAGTTCTAAACCTTTAGAAGAAATAAAAAATCAAGACAAGACAATGTATGGACAGGCTAATTATATTTATACTAATGTTAATTCTCCTATTTATAAAAATACCTCAGCAACTTATTATTCTATTGGAGAAGATATGTTTGCAGATATGATTAAAGATTTAAAAGAAGCAAAGAAATTTATTTTTTTAGAATACTTTATTATTGAAAAAGGAAAAATGTGGGACACTATTTTGGAGATTCTTTTAGATAAAAAGGAAGAGGGAGTAGACGTACGTGTCATTTATGATGACCTTGGATGTATTTCGAAGCTTCCAAATAATTATTATAAAGAACTAAAAAAAATGGGAATTCCTTGTATTTCTTTAATCGTTTTAAACCGATTCTATCGATTATTTATAACAATCGTGATCATAGAAAAATTATGGTTATTGATGGAGAAATTGGTTATACAGGCGGAATTAATTTAGCTGATGAATATATTAATGAGGTAACAAAGTTTGGTCATTGGAAAGATACTGGTATCCGTTTAAAAGGAGAAGCTGTTTCTACTTTAACAATGATATTTTTAGATGCATGGAGTATATTTAAAG
>CAZRIC010000268.1:0-1635 GCA_964600095.1 uncultured Muribaculaceae bacterium | reverse complement strand
TTACACCAATATCATCTTCTAAATCTGCATCCATACTGATCACCATATCAGCATATTATTTAGCAGTCATTAACCCTGCTAATTAAGCATTTTGATTTCCCCTATTTCTAGACAAAGTAATACCCGTAAATAATTTATTTTCAGCATGAATAGATTGAATGATTGCCCAAGTATCATCTTTAGATCCATCATTTACATACATTACTTTGTTATCTTTTGATATTTTTTTATCTTTTATTAAATTTTGCATTTTTTGATTCAACTGTCTTGTTGTTTCTAACAATACTTCCTGTTCATTATAACAAGGTATTACTAAATAAAGAATATTACCTTTCTTCATATTTTACTCCTCCTAATACTTTTCTCTTTTATTATATCTGCCAAATTTCCATATCCAAAGCAAGCTGTTATAACTAAAAATGGTAAATAGGAATATACATATCTAGGATTACATTCCCATACTAATTCAAATAAAAACAATCCAATTAACATTAATTGAGAAATAAATACATATTTATTAGTTTTAATCTTATTGAAAAATCCAGATAACACTGTACCAAAAATTAAAAACAAATAAATTGAAGTAACATAAATAATGTAGATATTGTAATACTTTCCATTTAAAGTTACAAATTGCGTAATAATGTTTTTATCGATAGGATCCCTACTTAAATAATCACTCGTAGAGAAAGTTGGATCTGTCCATGTCCTTTTATTCTTTTTATAAAAAATATGACTTGCAATTTTAAAAGAATCGTTATCTCTTAGTATTTCTTTTATTCTATTCATATTGGCTTCTTTTTTAGATGCAAAAGTATTATAACCTGCAGTATAGTTAACGTCATCAGGATTATATCCACCAGAATATTTTAAATTTAAAGACATCATAACCCAATGAGTATAAGGAAATTGATATTTTTCTTTTTCCTCTTTTGATATTATATATATGTTTCCGACAATATAATTAAAAGAAAATATTATCAATACTACTAACAGTATAGAGGTAAAAATTTCTTTCCACTTTTTTTCATAAAAAAATTCTATAAATAACGCAATCAATAAAAAGATAATAGTTGCTTTAAACTTAAAGCCAATAGCAATCATCAAAAGCAAAAGAAATAGCCATAGAACTACTTTATTTTTATTAGATGCATTATTATAAAAATAATAATACACCATGGAAATGACTAAGAAGAAAAGTGCAATAGTATCTGTATAAAAAATAGCAGTATATAAATATAGTGGACAGAAAAAAATTGTTATAATTTTCGATAAAAAATAATGCTTTTCGCCAAGTATTTTCTTAATAAACCAATTAAGAAAGAATAAGCTAATAAATACTAAAATAGAATTTATGAAAATTGTTAAACCTCTAATTTGACCAATTGTTGCACCTGGCTTTATAAGAAATATCAATTTGAAAAATAAGCTTTCTACTAATAAGAGTGGAATATTATTAGGATATCTAGCAAAGTAAGAAAAGCTTCCTCGTTTTCCCTCTGCTACTTGCATACTAGAACGAATTAATTCTCCATAATCCCAATGTAAAGATACACGTGTCATATATCCCAAAAATAGTAATACTACAAATGCACTTATTATTAGAATAATATTAATGATTCTATAGTTAGAATT
>CAZRIC010000267.1:0-1646 GCA_964600095.1 uncultured Muribaculaceae bacterium | reverse complement strand
TTTGGAAGAGTTTCTCATATTCTAATCGTCATTGATGCCTATGCAGATATTACTTTATTAGATATCATTAAAAGATTAGATGTTGAAGTTATTTTGATAACAAAAGAAAATAACTTTTTAACGAATCAAGACATTAGAAAATATAATAAACAATATCATAATTTAAAAGTAGTATATGATAGTACATTTCATGACAGATATTTTATATTAGACAAAAAGGAAGTATATCACTGTGGGGCAAGTATCAATCGAATTGGTTATAAAACATTTTCTATCACTTTGATTAATGATATTGAAGTGTGTAATTTATTAATAAATAAACTAAATAACATTATAAATTAGGGGCATAATCCCTTTTTTTAGTGCTTTATTTATGATATAATTGATACGTTAGTAGGTGGCAGAATGGATGAGTTTTTAAAGAAACAATTATCAAAGGATCAATGGAAAAGAATAGATAATGGTGAACCAATTCAAAAGGTTATAACAGAAATAGATTTTTATGGATATCCTATGGAAATAAATTTGAATGTATTAACACCAAGTTTAGAAACAGAGGAATTGGTTTCTAAAACTCTTTTTCATTTATATGAGTTTCAAAATCCAAAAATAGCGGATATTGGAACAGGTAGTGGATGTATTGCTATTGCGATTGCAAAAGAAATTCCTAGTACTGTAGAAGCTGTTGATATTAATCCAAAAGCATTAGAAATAGCTAAAAGAAATGCTTTAAAAAATGAAGCGAATGTTACTTTTTTAGAGGGAGATTTACTAAAACCATTGACTGGAAAATATGATTGTATTGTTTCAAATCCTCCTTATATTTCTTATGATTTAGATTCTATTAGTGTAGTAAGTTCAACTCCCGTTTTGGCACTTTTTGCAGGGGCGGAAGGATTAGCTAGTTATGAAGCTATTTTATCTACTTGTGAAGAACATTTAAATGAGAAGTTTTTAATAGCGCTAGAAATTGGAGAGTTACAAGGAAATAGATTACTAGAAAAAGTAAAAAAGTATTTGCCAAATTCTCGTGCATGGATTGAAAAAGATGTAAATGGAAAAGAAAGATTTCTATTTATTAGGGAGAAGTAATTATGGATTTATGGATGTATGAAAAAGAATTATATGCACAAGGAATTCAAATAATTGGTGGGGTAGATGAAGTAGGACGTGGACCTCTTATTGGACCAGTTGTAACATCTTGTGTAGTTCTTCCTTCTGATTTTGTATTAGAAGGACTTACAGATTCTAAAAAGTTATCTGAAAAGAAAAGAGAAAAGTTCTATGACTATATTATAGAAAACTGTACGGCTTATGGAATTGGGCAGTGTAGTCCAGAAGAAATTGATGAATATAATATTTATGAAGCAACTAAGATTGCTATGAAAAGGGCAATTGATCAAGTAAGAAAACAAGTTCCATTAGAACATGTCTTAATAGATGCAATGCCATTAGAATTAGATATTCCTACGACTTCTATTATTAAGGGGGATGCAAAAAGTATTAGTATTGCTGCAGCAAGTGTTGTTGCTAAGGTCACTCGTGATCGTATGATGATAGAATTAGATAAGAAGTATCCTGAATATGGATATGCTTCTCATAAAGGGTATCCTACTAAGAAACATATCGAAGCCGTAAAACAATAT
>CAZRIC010000266.1:0-1666 GCA_964600095.1 uncultured Muribaculaceae bacterium | reverse complement strand
GATTTAATAATTCAAGAACTAGAACAAAAGGGTATGTCTACATCTTTAGCAATCTATGTTATAGCTTATTATTCTAAACAGAATCGACCTTATGCAAATGATATTAATGTTGTTAAAAAAAATATTCGTTTTGCGATACCTATAATAAAAAAAATAATGGAGGAAGTATCAGATGATTATATTAAATTTTATACACAAGAATTAGATAATCTGGGGATGATAAAAAGAACTTATTATGCACCAGAAAACTCCTTAGATATTTATCAGATATTATCGTCTTTAAGAATTGATGTCATGGATAAAAAACTATTAAGCGAAGATTGTGAAGCAATTTATCAATCTTTACAAAGCACGATGAAAAAATATAAGCTTCACAGAATGCCATCTTGTTTTCAAAATTTATTGGAGTCAGATAGTATTCAAATATCTAGTGATTTAAAGAATCTTTCTGGTTTTATTTCTTACTATCATCAAGTTTATGAAACGGAGAAAAAAAGATTAGAAAGTCAAGGTAAGGATACTACAAATATTCAACTTAATGCTGTTAATATTTTATTAAATGCAGATGTTCTTTCTAGTGTTTCAAATGTATATAGTCAATTTTTAGGATTAGAAGATGCTAAATTAATAAAAGCAAATCCAGGACCAAATCAAGCAATTAAAAAAGTATCTGGTGATGAAAGATTAGAAGAAGCATTAAATTGGACTATTCATAACTTTAGACGTACAGAAGTAAGTGTTCCAACATTTTCAGAGATAGTTGATTGTAGTGATTTTTCAAAAAAATTACAAGTTACGGTTGGAAATTTTACTCATCCATCTAATATCACTCATGGTGAGAGGACTGGTGCTTGTATGAGAATTGGTGGTGTAGGAGATACTTTGTTTAACTTCTGTTTAGAAGATGTAAATGGTTTTCATATCCGTTTTGAAGATCCTAAAACAGGTGAATACATTTCTAGAGTATCTGGTTTTAGAAATGGGAATACAGTATTTTTAAATGAGTTAAGAAATAGCTGTAATAAAGCAACTTATTCTGATTCAGATGTCGTTGAGGCTTGTAAAAGAGCAGCAGAAATGTTAATAGAAAGAAGTAAAGGAAGTACTTGCCCTATTGAAAATGTAGTAGTTGCTAAGGCATATGCTACCATTAATATAAAAGATATTTATTTAGGAATACAAGATAATAAAAAGGGATTAAAAAGGTTTTATTCAGATATTCAAAATAGTGGAATTGTATTAGCCTCAACAGGTATTCCTTTTACTCCCATTAATTTAGATAAATCAAATGTTCCAACCTATTTACCAGCACGTGAAAAAGCGTATATGGGAAATAATGTAGAACATTTAACGAATATGATTAATCGTATTCATTCTGTTAAATTAGTATTGTCAGGAGAGGACTACCATTATATAGAACCACTCTCTTTTGAAAATAGTATTGCTTATGGAATTGCTAATCAAGACTGGTATATTTATGTTGATAATTTAGGAGAAGTTCACGAAGAAATTATTGGTATAGATAAACGTGCTCAAAATGAATTAGATATGGCTCGTTCTTTGATATTAGAACATATTCCTAAGAAAGAAGAAGTGGAGGCTTATCAAATGTAAATAAAAGGACTAACCAGTAAAGAAGTAAAAGAAAGACAAGAAAAAAAACAAG
>CAZRIC010000265.1:0-1697 GCA_964600095.1 uncultured Muribaculaceae bacterium | reverse complement strand
CTTTCTGGTTTTTTTCTTGATAAATAGTTATTTTTGATATTGGCTATATCATGTAATTTTATGATAGCTTCATTTATTAAATCTATATTTTTATTAGATAAATATTTTTTACCGTCAAAATAATTTTTAAAAATTTTGGGAGATACTTTCGTAATTTGTTTAAATGTTTCTGAAAAATATTCTAAAGAAGAAAAACCGTTTTTAATTGCTATTTTTGTTAAAGAATAATTTGTACTTTTCATTTGAAATATGGCATTATAAATTCTTATAGAGTTGACATACTGTATGATAGTCATGTGGATTTCTTGATTAAATAATTTTACAATATAGAATTTATTATAAAAAAATCTTTTTTGCAATTCTTCTATTGTGATTTTACTATTAATATTTTCATTAATATAAATTAGAATATTACAAATTAACTTGTTAGAATACATACTGATTCACCAATGTTATAATAACTAAAATTATAAAATAAATCAAATTATACCAATATTGTTTAAGTTAGCGATTTTGTTTTATGATATCTTAAAGATGCAAAGGAGGAAAAATATGAATTTTGCAAAATGGGAAACCAAAGAAAATATGAAAGAATTAGTACCATTATTAGGGATAGACGATAAATCAGAGGTTAAAGCTTCAGGATTTCCGATGTGTTATGATACTGAGAAATTATATATTAGTAGACAACTAAATCACAGTTTAATAATTGGTTCTACAGGTAGTGGTAAAACACAAGCAGTAACATTACCGATGTTAGAGCTTGCTTTACGAGCAGGGGAATCTATAATTGTTCATGATACAAAAAGTGAATTGTATGAAATGACTAATGAAAAGTTTAAAGAATCGGGCTATCATGTAATCAGGTTAAACTTTGATGATGCTAGAGAATGTAATTATTGGAATCCATTCGAATTACCAAATGCCTTATATAAAGAGGGAAATAAAGATAAAGCACAAGATTTAGTAGAGGATTTAGCATTTTATTTATTGAATGATTTAACAGATGATTTAGCAGATCCTTTTTGGATGAATTCTACTATTGATTATTTTACAGGAATTACTTTATATGCATTTGAAAAAAATGAGGAAGTAAATTTAGATACCATTTTTGAGATAGATTCAGAAATTAGAAATGACTCAGAAAAATTTCTAAAAGATATTGATAAAAAATCTACTATTTATATGAATTTAAGAGGTGTGTTAGAATCTCCAAAGGAAACAAAAGGAAGTATATTAGCTGTATTTAATCAAAAAATAAAAAAATATATATCTAAAGAAAATTTGAAAAATATACTATCTAAATCAGATTTTAATTTTGGAAAAATAAGCAATGAAAAAACAATTATCTATATTGTTTCAGGAAATTCTAATAATTCGCAACGTCTATTACCTCTTTTTATTAGCCAAGTTTATTATGCCAAAGATGAATACTCTAGAAATAAAGGAAAAATCAATATTTTAATAGATGATTTTTATGAGTTATATCCAATCCGTAATTTTGGAAAGATGTTAAATTATTCTAGAGGATTATATATATCTTTTATTATTTTCATAAGAGGGTTTCATGATTTAAGAAATATATATGGAAAAGAAGAAACGGAGATTATAAAATTATGCTTTGCTAATGTGGTATATTTATTATCCCAAGATATAGAAACATTAGAAGAAATCAGTAATTTATGTGGTAAAACTTG
>CAZRIC010000264.1:0-1702 GCA_964600095.1 uncultured Muribaculaceae bacterium | reverse complement strand
ATCTTGGGGACCCTTCTTAATTGTAAATGGGGTTTCAGCTTATACTAAAGGAAACGGTGGCTGGGGATATGCTGCTAGAACAGCTATTGGTCAAAGAGCAGATGGTATCGTTTTATTTTTAGTAGTAGATAGTAATGCTAATCGTACTAAGGGTGCCAATATGGTAGATTTAACTAGAATTATGGAAAATTATGGCGCTATTAACGCAACTAATTTAGATGGAGGTACTTCTAGTGTTATGGTAGAACATGGAGAATTAATTAGTAATCCAATAGATTCTACTTTAAGTCATCAAACAAGACCTATTGCCACATCCTTTATTGTGACAGAATAATAAAAAGCAGCATTTATATAAATGCTACTTTTTTTATTCACTTAATATTTTTTCTGTGTTTTTAAAATTGTATTTAGCGATTTCTCTTAGTTTGTCTTTCCCGTATTTTTCTACAATCTTTTTACCAGCTTCATCTACTAAAGTAGAAGCACCTTTTGGTAAAAACATATCTAATGATTTTCCTAATTTATCAAATTCTTTAATAAAAATATATCGACTAATCATAGAAGCACAGGCAACTGCTAAGGATTTATCTTCTCCCTTTGTTAAAAAAGTAATTTTTCTGAAAACATTAGAACTTTCTTTTAAATAGTGATAATATACATAAGGTTTTGCAAACTCATCTACAATTACATAATCCCAAGTTTTGATATCACTGGTAAGTTGAAGTAATACTTTATTATGAAGAATAGCTTTTAGACGGTTCATATTCATATCGCTTGAGTATCTCTCATTATATTCTTTATTACTTAATATGATACTTTTATAAGGTATTTTTTTGATAATTTGTGGAACGATTTCTAAAATTTTATCATCTGTTAGCTTTTTAGAATCTTTTACTCCTAATTCTTCTAGCCATGGAATATCTTCCTTTTTGACATAAGCACTAGTAACCACAATAGGTCCAAAATAATCTCCTGTTCCTACTTCATCAGAACCAATACTGTTAGAGTGATAGATTTTAGGATCGACAAGAATTTCTTTCTTTTCTTTTTTCTCTTTGTCTTCACTATTTTTAATATCTACTTTTTTAGTAGGATTTAAATGTCTTTCTCGTTCTATCCATAATTGCGCAGAAATATCAGCACTCATTCCTTGAAATACTGCTTTTCCAGATTCGTAAACAGTTACTACACAATCCGCATCATCAGCTTGAAAAACAGCATAAGGGGGAGTTTTTTCTCTTTTATAATCTTGAAAAAATTCACTCATCTCTTGCTTGGTATTTTCACTAATTTTTACAGTAATTGTCATTTTATCACTTCCTTTAGTTATTGTAACATAATTTTGTCTAAATTGATATCTAAATCTTGTTTCCTTTGTCGTTGCAATTTTTATAGAATATGATATAATCAAACTAGAAGTTAGGAGGATTTTATGAACATAGTGGATGTTGTAATTGTATTAGTTTTAGTATTGGGACTAGTAGTAGGAGCCAAAAAGGGATTTACTAGACAATTAGTAGATACTGTAGGGACGATTGCTGTAATTGTTTTATCATTTTTATTAAAGGGTTATGTTTCTTCTATATTATATAAGTATTGCCCATTTTTCCATTTTTCTGGAGACTTAGAGGGTATTACAGCTTTAAATTTATTATTATATGAAGTAGTGGCATTTTTCATATTATTTATTATATTATCTTCT
>CAZRIC010000263.1:0-1725 GCA_964600095.1 uncultured Muribaculaceae bacterium | reverse complement strand
TTATGGAGGGATAGCGAAGTGGTCAAACGCGGCAGACTGTAAATCTGTTCCTTCGGGTTCGATGGTTCAAATCCATCTCCCTCCACCACTTATGTTATTGCCTCGTAGCCAAGCGGTAAGGCACCACACTTTGACTGTGGCATGCGCTAGTTCGAATCTAGCCGAGGCAGCCATCTTATTTATATTTTGTTCCGTTAGCTCAGTCGGTAGAGCATTTGACTTTTAATCAAAGGGTCTGGAGTTCGAATCTCCAACGGGACACCATTGTGCCTGAGTGGCGAAATTGGTAGACGCACAGGACTTAAAATCCTGCGGGAGTCAAATCCCGTGCCGGTTCAAGTCCGGCCTTAGGCACCAATTGATTATTACTCGAGTTTTATTACTCGAGTTTTAATTTGCCTGAATAAAGCATAATTCATTGAGAACTTGGATTATTTTCAAGTTTTTTTCTTTCTAAATTGTAATGTTTAGTAATGTTTTAAAAACGACAGAAGAATTACACTTTGTTACAATAGAGTAGAAAGGAGAAATAAAATGAAAAAGTATACTGGAAAAATTGCTATGGCGGGGTTGATAATCTTACTATTTGTAGGAGCAGGTTTAGGACTTTATTATGTAGAACATTATGAAGATTTTTACTATACACAAGTAGATAATACTAAAGTAAAGGAATTAGTAGAAAATAAGGAATATAGATATTCATTAATGTCTTACAATAAAAATGGTAAGAAAAAAGAATTATCATTTAAAACAAGTAGAAAATTAAAAGAGGATGCATATTTAAAATTAACAATTCGTTCATTAGGAGTACATCGATGGGAGGAAATAGATATAAAAGATATTCCTTCAAAAGCTATTGAGAAAATGGAAAAATGATAGATGAAAAAAATAGTTAGAGTTTTTATTATAGTTTTTTTTGCGACATTTTTATTTTATATTGGAAAAGGTTATCTTTTGTATAAAAAAGCATTGGATACTATTTCGCTTTCTGATAGGATAGAAGAGGTAAAAAATAAGAAAAACTTTTATTCTATAGAAGAGGTTCCAGAGTTTTATTTAGATGCGGTGATTGCTGTAGAAGATCATCGATATTACCATCATCATGGGGTAGATTATATTGCTATTATTCGTGCCTTTTTTCATGATTTAAAGGCTTTATCTTTTGTAGAAGGCGGAAGTACAATTACACAACAACTAGCTAAAAATCTTTACTTTAGTCAAGAGAAGAAGATTGAGAGAAAAATAGCTGAAATATTAATGGCTTATAAAATAGAATCTGAATTATCTAAACAAGAAATTTTAGAATTGTATTTTAATACTAGTTATTTTGGGAATGGTTATTATACAATTAAAGAAGCTAGTATAGGATATTTTGGAAAACTCCCAAAGGAAATGACAAAAAGTGAATGTAGTATTTTGGCAGGTATTCCAAATGCTCCTTCTAAATATACTCCAACTAAAAATCCAGATTTAGTGAGACAAAGGCAAAAGCAAGTCTTAAAGAAAATGGTAAAATATGGTTATTTAAAAGAGGAAGAAAAAGAAGAAATCCTGAAACAATAAAAATCTAGGAAAATATTTCTTTTTTTTATTTAATATTGTAAAAAGTTCATATATTAATGTTGACTTTCATAAAATAATTGTGATATAATCAATTCGTATCTGAAAAACGGAGAAATACCCAAGTCTGGTTGAAGGGACCGGTCTTGAAAACCGGGAGGTCGG
>CAZRIC010000262.1:0-1759 GCA_964600095.1 uncultured Muribaculaceae bacterium | reverse complement strand
CAGCCTCTACTTATCCGTGTTCCAAAGATCAACACGCACCCAAAGAAGGTAATTATAAAAGATTTCATTCTCTACCAAAACGAATGATTAAAAAGGCAGAAGAAAGTAAGATTATTATAAGAGAGGCATCTTTTGAGGAATTAGATAAGGTACAAAAACTAATAGATGAAACAGGTGAAAGGAAAAACTTTCATTCTAGAAATTTAGAATATTATCAATTGTTGTATGAGAATTTTTATCCAAGAAATGAAGTAAAATTTATGCTTGGTGAACTCGATGTAAATTTATATAATAGTATTAAAAATGAAAATATTAAGAAACTTGAAGACGAGCTAGGAAATATTAAAACGGATAAGAAAAAAGAAGAGTGCAAAAATAAAATAGAGAAAGAAAAGAAAGAATTAGAGGAAGCTTCTGAATTAGAAGTAGATAGTGATAGTAAATTTCTTTTATCTGCAGGAGTTTTTCTATTATATGGAGAAGAATTAGTATACTTATTTGGTGGAAATAAAAAACAATATATGCATTATGGAAGTTCTTATAAAATGCAGTGGGAAATGATGCAGTATGGAATAGAAAATGGCTTTAAAAAGTATAATTTTTATGGAATTCCAGGGGTTCCTTCTAAAGAAGATGGTGTTTATAGTTTTAAACGTGGCTTTGATGGATATATTGAAGAGTTAGTTGGAGATTATGAATACCCAGTTTCTTTCTATTATTATATTGATAAATTAATTCATATCATAAAAAGATAAAAGAGATCATTAATGACCTCTTTTTATTTTGTTAATAATAGATAGTGTATGATATACCAGTTTATTAGTTGGTAGAATAAATTCTCCCATTAACTCTAAAACATGTCCACCAAAACTTCTTTTAAATAAATAGATACCATATTGTGGATCATTTTTATCTGGAGTATTACAGATAGCATAGAAATTATATCTTTGATAATTGTTTTCTACTGCATATTTTATCATTTCATAATGAAGGGTATAAAAGGGTTGATACTCTTTAAATTTATCATAACTTCCACCTACTAAGGAAGCAACTTCATTTTCATATAGGATAAAAATAATTCCTCCTAGAGTAACTCTATTTCCGTATTCTTTTTCTAAAGCATTTAGCTCTTCTTCTTTTTTTATTAAGCGGGTTAGAGTATCTTCTTCTTCTTTTTCTTGTACTTTTGCTTTTTTCTCGTTACACTTTCCAATTTTCCTATTCTCTTCTCTCTTTTTTCTTGTATTATCAATTTCCTGTCTTTCTTTTTCTATATTTTGTTTTGCTAAAGAGATATCTAATTCTGCAAAAAGAAGGGAAATCATATTATCTTTTTCATAGCAGTCAAACATATTTTTATAAAATTCTTCGCCACGATTAAGGAAATGTCTTCTTTCACTAGTATGTTCCATGATGTCTTCAAATAGTGGTAGATCTTCTACAGTTCCTTTACGAATGACGATACCCATTTTTTCATTTTTACGTATCATTTGTCTTGTTTTAGGATCCATTTTCATCATAAGATTCTCCATAGAATCGTTCAAATCAATTACATACATAATTTTTGCTTGAATCGTATTATCTACAACCTCTTTAAATCCTAATTTTTTTAAAGTATCTTTTTGATAGGAATAGTCAAATTCACCAGTTGCTTCAAAATCTTTATCTCTAGAGATTATTTCTAAGTATGGATCTATTCGAAGCATATATCCATTATTTTTCTTTACATATTTTTTTAAATTTTCTATAAAGAAAGTAA
>CAZRIC010000261.1:0-1776 GCA_964600095.1 uncultured Muribaculaceae bacterium | reverse complement strand
AGAAAAAGCATTATTTCCAATTTTAAAGATTCTTCCATAGAAGAAATAGAAAGTTCTATTTTAGAAGCCCTAAATGACAAGGACGAAATAACACTACCAGGGCTAGGAGTATTCTTCGAGTTATTATGGGAAAATAGTACACCTGAAGAACAAAAAAATATCATTACAAAAATCAAAAAGAATCTAATATAGATTCTTTTATTTTGCCTTATAAAGTATAAGTGGAACTAACATTTCATCTTCTGTTAAACCAGCATGCATAGAAATATAACTATCAGAATTCTCATTATATCGAAAATATTTATTAGAAATTGCAAGCGCTACATAATCTCCTAATGTTTCTTCGAATCTAGCATGTTCCTTTCCTATTCCAAAAATATTGCTTTCCATAATTTTTTCTTTCGTCCATAATTTAAAATATTCACCAAAATAATGCTGAAATAATTCTTCAAAGTGTTCCTTTTCTCCCTCTTTCACAAAGAAAGCACAGGTTCTTCCCTCAATAGAAATATCATGTTTTAATAAAGAAAAAATATCGGGATATTCACTTAAAGTAATGGCCTCACAATTTAAATGTCCGTGATCCGCTATTACAACCACTAAAGTATTTTTTAAATCAGAACATAAAGCTTTAGTACTATCATTAATCTTTTGAAACTCCATTCTTGTTCTTTTAGAATCTGTCCCAAATTGATGCATCGTAGCATCTAAAGAATCATAATAAGCATAAATAAATTTCTTGCCATCTTCCTTACAATATTCTTTTATTTTGTCATTCATTTCTTCTAATGTTTGATAAGATTTATCGCCAAAGGGCATAACAGCATAAGCTTTATATATTTTATTTATTTTTTCTATAATATTTGTATAAGGATAATACTTATTAGCAATACTTTCAGAAGATACTTTCTCATCTGTATCTTTTTTTACATTTAAAAATAATGTTACTGTTTCTTCTAATTCTTTAAAATACAAATTCCATCCTAACCAGCAATGTTCTTTTGGTGTTAAACCACTTAGTACACTAGTAGTAGAAGCAGTAGTAGTAGGAGGAAATGGTGCACTTATACTTTGCTTTAAATGCCTATTTAGAAACGTATTTCTATCCAAATTTCTTCTAAGTAAATTATAACCCATTCCATCATAAAGAATCATAACGACATTTTGATATTTTCCTTTTTCAAGTTCTTTATCTAATACTTCTAAAGTATCATGGGTAGGCTCTACATCAAAATATTTTAATACAGAGTTCGTCACACTTATCAATGAATTTCCATAATCTGGAAATAAAATCTTCATATTATCACCATTATTTATTATAACAAAAAAAGATGGATTCTTCCACCTTTTAAAAACAAATTCTTTCTGAGATATAATTTTCTAAATCATTTAAAGAAACGACATCTTGTTCCATTGTATCTCTATTTCTTACTGTAACAGTATTATTTGTTAAAGTCTCTTCATCTACTGTTACACAGAATGGTGTACCAGCAATATCTTGTCTTCTATAACGTTTACCAATATTACCAGCTTCATCATAAGTAACCATAAACTTCTTAGATAAATTTCCATAAATTTCTGTTGCTTTCTCACTATGAAATTTCTTCATAAGTGGTAAAACAGCTACCTTATAAGGTGCTAAGAATGGATGGAAACTCATCACCTCTCTCGTTTCACCATTTTCTAATTTTTCTTCCCTATAAGCATCACATAAAACGGTAAGAGTCATTCTATCGCAACCTAGACTTGGTTCAATAACATATGGAATATATTTCT
>CAZRIC010000260.1:0-1801 GCA_964600095.1 uncultured Muribaculaceae bacterium | reverse complement strand
AATTTGAAAGTGAGATGAGAATATGGGATTTGATTTAGGACATACAATAAGTTCGGTATCAAAATTAGCACTACGAACAAAAAGAAAAAACGAGAAAATCGAATATGAAAAAAAGAAAAAAGAAGCAAATGAAATTATTGAATCAGTTCTTAATCAATTTAAAGATAAAGAAGGCTTTCTTGCTACTTTAGACAAAGCCGGAAGAGATATAATTGTTTATATGATTTCCCACGAAGATGAAGAAAAAACTTTAAAAGTTTTAGAGATTATCGAAGATGTTAATAAAGAAGATAAACTTGGAAATTCTTACCTTACTATTGCCTGTTTAGAACATAAAGTAAAAGTTATTGAAAAATTGCTCGATATGGGTGCTAATCCAAATCATAAAACAAATCCTTTAATTAAAGCATTGGGACGAAAAAACAAAGAAAACTCTGCAATATTAGAATTATTTATCAAGTATGGTGTAGATTTAAGAACGAATATCCAAGGTAACACTTTAGAAGAAACGATCCGTTCATTTGAAGATGATAACTTTAATGAAATTCTAGATAAAGTAAAATAACAAATTACAATTTGAAAGTGAGGTGTAGAATATGAAGAAGAAAGTAATCATAATTTCAGTAGCAATAATTTTATTAGTTTTGTTATTTCCAATTAGAAATCAGTTAAAAGATGGTGGCACAGTAGAATATAAAGCGTTAGTTTATAAAGTATCAAAAGTTAAAAGACTAATCTCAATTGAGGAAATGGAACAAGAAGGAAAAATAAAAGAATATGATCAAGGAATTGTCATAGAAATACTGGGATTTGAAATTTATAATAGTGTTAAATAAATTACAATTTAGAAATTAGAAAGATGAGGTAAAATTATGGTACATTTAGTATATTGTGATGATAAATCAAAAGAATTAAATAAGATTTTAGATGGTAGTAAAACAATGATTATAAGAGGTGCAGCAGGAAGAAAAATACCACATAGTAGAGTGTTTAAAGATGAGATACTTTATTTTATGGAGAAAGGATCAAAGAAAATTAGTGCTAAAGCCATAGTAACTGATGTTCAAAATTTTGTGAAGTTATCTGAAGAAGAAATAACTAGCATCATTGAAGATAATAATAGCAAACTACAATTAACTGATAAACAAAAAGAAAGGTGGCACAAGAAATGTCTATGTTTAGTAGAGTATAACAATGTAGAGAGTATTGAGCCATTAGACTTTGATCATCAAGGCAATATGGATGATTGGTTAATTATAGAAAAAATAGAAGATGTTGTTGTAGGAACAAGTATTCCATATAATTACGAAAAATCAAGATTCTAGGAGTGTGATAATATGTCTTTATGGAATCCGTGGCGAGGTTGTAAAAAATGTAGTGATGGATGTTTGCATTGCTATATTCATAAAGGGGATTTAAAAAGAAATATTAAAACAAGCGAAATCGTAAAAACAAAAGATTTTACGAAACCTATCGAAAAGTTAAAAAATGGAAATTACAAAATGAAGTCTGGAATTATTTATCTTTGTTTTTCTACCGATTTCTTAATTGAAGAAGCAGATGAGTGGAGAAGTGAATGTTGGAACATGATAAGAGAAAGAAAGGACTGCACATTCTTATTTCTAACAAAACGAATAGATAGATTTATGAAATGCATTCCAGATGATTGGGATGATGGATACGATAATGTAGTTGTTTGTTGTACTGTAGAAAATCAAAAAAATACCGATTACAAATTATCTATATTTCAAGATTTACCAATAAAACATAAATGTATTACAGTTCAACCTTTATTAGGACC
>CAZRIC010000259.1:0-1804 GCA_964600095.1 uncultured Muribaculaceae bacterium | reverse complement strand
AAAATATGAAAAAAATTAGATTAGCAATGATAGATGATAATATAGAACTAATTGGAGCTATCAAAGAATATTTAAAGGATAATGAACAAATTGAGTTATTATATGAAGCATATGACGGAAAAGAAGGTATGGAGTTAATAGAGAAAGAAAAAGATAATTTTGATGTTATTATTTTAGACTTAATAATGCCAATAAAAGATGGGTTATATGTACTAGAAGAGATGAAAACTAAAGGAATAGAAAAAGATATTATAGTAGCTACTAGTTATAATGCTATGGATACGATTCGACAAGTATCTGAATATGGAGTAAATTATTATGTGTTAAAACCATTTGATTTAGAAGATTTAGAAAAGAAAATTTTATTACTTTCTAATAAATCTTTTGAAAATAAAAGTATTGATTTAGCTAGAAATAATTTACAAGTATCTATTACAAAGATATTACATGAGTTAGGTATCCCTTCACATATTAAAGGATATCAATATATTAGAGAAGGTATTGGAATACTGTACGAAAGACCAGAAACAATTGGTGGGATTACGAAAGAATTATATCCTGAATTAGCAAATAAATTTGATACGACTGTATCTAGAGTAGAACGTGCTATTAGGCATGCAATTGAAGTAAGTTGGAATCGTGGAAACTGGGATTTAATGGAAGAAATATTTGGTCATAGCGTTGATATCGATAAAGCAAAACCTACAAATTCTGAATTTATTGTAACGATTGCAGATAAACTAAGATTAGATTATCATAAAGTACATTAAACACATTTAGAATGTGTTTTTTTTGTTAAAAAAGAACACAGATTGTGTTCTAATGTTTCATACTTTTTATATAAAGTTTCTTTTGCTTTCTAGTACGTCTAATGATAAGCCTAGTTAAACTATCATAATTTAATAATTCTAATTGCCTATGATTATTTACTAAGCGAAGGGCATTTCCTTTTCTTTTCTCATCAAATATATTTTTTAATACCTGTCTTTGTTTTTCAGAACTTAGATGTATCCAAAAATAATCATTTTCATGAAAGATTAAATCATCAGAAAAAAGAAATTCACAAAAAGGGTTATAAACGACAGGAGTTTCTTTTTCATAATAACCATAGATAAATTCGGGAGAAATTCTATCATTGAAAATAATGTTATTTCCAGCTCCTAATGATGAATATAAATTGCCAATAAAATATTCTTTTCCTTCATAAGTAATAAAATAAGGAATAGCAAAAATAATATTACAAACTTGTTGATCCTTACTGTAATATTTATAATTTAGTCTATCTTTTGAAAAGCTAGATGGAAAATAGGTAGTACTACATAATCCATTTTTTGTATCCCAAATCTGAAATCCTTTTTTTACGATATGTTCTGCAATTGTTTTTTCATCTACACTTTCCCCATCAATTTGAAAATCTAATGCTCTAGGAAGATTACAATTTATTAAACTTTGATATTTTCGTAAACTAATTTGATGAAAGCCAATCTGATAATGAGGTATTTCTTTTTGCATTTTTTCAAACAATTCTTGATTTGTCATTTTTTTCCTCCAAATTTCAATTATTATAGTAATAAAAAAAGAATTTGTCAAAAATTCTTTTAATGGTTTGTTTTTTCATTTGGATTCTGTGTAAAGGAAAAATATTGATATTCAAAAATATCTAAAGATTCCCTTGGAATATTTTGATGAATCATCATGTTTTTCGTTTCTAATATTTGTCTAAGTAAGTATTGATAATCTGTTTCAGATTCTCTTCTTTCTAATGGACTTTCTTTAATTCCTAATTTTTCTTTTGTGGAAATAG
>CAZRIC010000258.1:0-1808 GCA_964600095.1 uncultured Muribaculaceae bacterium | reverse complement strand
GACTTTTATTACTTCCAATTACTCTATGACAAGGAATAATAATAGATATAGGATTATGACCAACAGCATTTCCAACAGCCTGGGAAGACATACTTTTTATTCCTTTTTGTTTTGCAAGTTCTAATGCAATATCCTTATAAGTAAATACTGTTCCGTAAGTAATAGTCTGTAATATTTTCCATACTTGTTTTTGAAAATCTGTTCCTATAAAGTAATAATCTAAATCTTTTATACTTGGTTTTTCTCCCTTAAAATATTTATCTAACCATTTTTTTGTTTTTATTATCATTTTATTTTGATTATCTTCCTTCATTTCTTCTTGAAAATTAGAAAGATAATAATTCTGTCCTTCTATCCAAAGTCCTATTAATTTATCTTCTTTAACAGCTAGTAATAAATCTCCTAAAAAGGAAGAATAATGCGAAAATATAATCATAAGTCACCTTCTATTTTTTTATTATAACATAAAAAACAAATCTAAAATTTTAAATTTGCTTTTCTTTTACTTATTCTTTAGAAATAGTAGCAGTAACATTTCCACTTCCTAAAAGAGTTTTTAATTCTGTTTTAGAAATATTGTTGATATGACCTAATTTAGTAAAATTCCAATTATTTTTATCATAATAAATAACAAAAGAATTTCCCTGATATAAAATGATATCTCCAGCATCTGTAGAAAGTTCTTCATCATTTCTAGGCAAATCAAATCCAAGAGAACCTACCTTTTCAAAATTTCCATAATCATGCATATCAATCGTAATAGGACCATCTTCTAATTTTTCTAAAAGAGCTTTGGTACTAGAATTATCTACTAAAGTCGCAGATAACTTTTGATTATTAACTGTAATAGTAATTTTTTTGCTTTCTTCATTATTTACTTTAATATCTAAACTATTTACCCAATTTTGAATTTCTTGTTTAGAAGGATTTGTAAATCTTTTCCCTTCTATCCACTCAATACCCTGTTTATAGTTTTTTAAATCAGCTAAGCTTTGTTCTATTCCACTACCACCTGATGTACAAAAAGGAATAACTGTTTTTCCAGTTAAATCATAAGTATCTAAGAATGTTAAAATAATTTTAGGAGCAGTTCCCCACCAAATTGGATATCCTAAATAAATAACATCATACTTATCTACCTCTATTTTGTTTGCTATTTTTGGTCTTGCAGCAGAATCTTGTTGCTCTCTATTCGCTCTACAATCACTATTATAATTTAAATCATTACTAGTATATTTTTCTTCTGGAATAATTTCAATAAGATCACCATTAGTTACTTCTTTTAAAGTAGTTGCTACTTCTTTAGTAGTACCAGTTGCTGAAAAATAAATGATTGCTACTTTTTGATTTGTATTTTGATTTGAATTACTCGTTTCATTTTGGTTAGTATTTGTTTCACTATTTTTATTCGATTCTCTATCCACTTTCTTATCTCCTTTTTTTAATATCCCAAAAGTAATGACAACACCTACTAAAAGCACTATCAATATTGCTATTATTAAAATCTTCTTATTCATAAAATCCTCCTATTTATCACTTCTCTATTTTCATTTTAGTACCTAAACTTAACTTTAGGTCAATACTTTTTTTCTATTATTGTAAAAAATTCATAATTAAATCAATAAGTACCTCTTTTTCTTTAGGATTAGATTCTGCAATTAGTAAAGTTAATGCTACTAAAGTATGGTTATCAATTACTGGATTATTATCTTTATACAAAATATTATAAAAGTTTAAAAAGTAAATAAATAAAGTTACTGCTACTCTCTTATTACCATCTACAAAAACATGATTCTTAACAATCATAT
>CAZRIC010000257.1:0-1812 GCA_964600095.1 uncultured Muribaculaceae bacterium | reverse complement strand
AATATCGTTTATTTAATTAGTACAGAATTAACAGCTCTTGAAGAAATTAGTAAAATGTGTGGAGAAGTAAAATCAAAAGAAAAAGAAAAAACGACTTCAACCCCACTTGTTACTGTAAGTGATTTGCAAAGAATGCAGCAATGGGAAACAATTATTTTGAGAATAAGAACAATGCCTTTTAAAACAAAGTTAACCCCAAATTATCAAATGGATTGGGGACATCATTTTCCAAAAGCTGATTTTCCTCAAAGAGAGGAAATACCTGTTCAAACTTTTGATTTAAAAACTTATGTTGAAAAGAGAAGAGAAGAAAAGATTAATAACTTACTTGGAAATAGTGGAGCAGGTGGTGGAATGCCTCCTCTAAATCCAGAAATTCCAGCTCCTTCTTCAGCTCCTTTTGGTAATGGGACTCCACAAAATCCATTTTCTTCTAAACCTTTACCACCAGTTGGTGATAATATGCCAAAACCTAAGAAATCAGCAGGCGGAGGAATTAATGTGGAAGAATTAGTGAAGAAGATAGATGCTAAAATAGCAGAGTTAGAGGAAGAAGAAAAGAAAGAAAAAGAAGCTCAAAAATTGGAAGAAAAATCTGCAGTTTCGACTTCTCCAGAAGAAAAAAAGGAAACTCCAGAACCTCCAAAAATGGAAATACCAAAACCTTCTATGGATGTATTTTCAACACCTAAAGTGGATGCTTCAACACTTTCAAAACCACAACCTTCGAAACCAACCTCTTCACAAATAAGTGATGACGAATTTTTTGATGATTTCTTTGGAGATGATTAGTAGAGTAGCGAAATTTCGCTACTTTTTTTCATATTTTCACATTTATGTGATATAATGAAAGTGGTGATAGTATGCTTTATTTTTGGACATGTCTTATTATATTTTTAACGATAATAGAAGCTGCAACGGTGGAATTAGTTACAGTATGGTTTATATTGAGTGCTATAGTAGCTTTAATTGTTTCAATTTTTGTAGATAGTTTAGTAATTCAGTTTGGAGTATTTGTTTTATTAGGAGTATTTTTATTGATTACTACTAGACCTTTTTTAATTAAATTGTTAAAGCCTAAAAATGAAAAAACAAATCTAGATCGTGTTTTAGGTGAAAAAGCTATAGTAACAGAAGACATATTTCCAGAAGAAAAGGGAGAAGTAAAAATAGATGGAAAAAGATGGACAGCTATCTCTAAAGAAAAACTTGCAAAAGGAACTTACGTTAAAGTACTTAAAATAGATGGTGTTAAATTGCAAGTAGAAAAATGGGAGGATTAGAAAATGGAAATATTAATCGTAATTTTGGTATTAGTGGTTGTAATTGTTATACCTAGTGTAAAAATAGTACCACAGGCAAAAGTGTATGTTATAGAAAGATTGGGTTCTTATTATGCCACTTGGCATAATGGATTACATTTTAAAATACCATTTGTGGATAGAATTTCAAATGATGTAACTTTAAAGGAAATTGTAAAAGATTTCGCACCACAACCAGTTATTACAAAAGATAATGTAATTATGCAAATAGATACTGTTGTATATTTTCAAATTACAGATGCAAAACTATACACATATGGTGTTGAAAACCCAGTTAGTGCTATTGAAAATTTAACAGCAACCACTCTTCGTAACTTAATTGGAGAATTAGAATTAGATCAAACATTAACATCAAGAGATATTATTAATACAAAGATGAGAGATATTCTTGATGAAGCAACAGATCCTTGGGGAATTAAGGTAAATCGTGTAGAAGTTAAAAATATTATTCCACCAAGAGAAACGCAAGAAGCAATGGAAAAACAAATGC
>CAZRIC010000256.1:0-1815 GCA_964600095.1 uncultured Muribaculaceae bacterium | reverse complement strand
TTCATATTTCTATCTACTATCCATATACTTAAGTGAAAAGAGGTAGATATGAAGAAATTATTATTAGCGATTATGTGCTGCTTTTTAGTAGTAGGATGTGGAAAATATAATGAGAAAGATGCTTATAAGGAATTGGACGAAAAAATAAATTCTTTATCTTCTTATCATTTAACAGGAGAGTTATTAATTTATAGAGGAGAAGATTCTTATACTTATGATGTAGATGTTGCTTATCAAAAAGAAGATTATTATCGTGTCAGTCTTACGAATAAAGTAAATAATCATGAACAAATTATTTTAAGAAATCAAGATGGTGTCTATGTATTAACTCCTTCTCTAATTAAATTTCAAAGTGATTGGCCATATAATAATTCTCAAATTTATTTATTAGAAAGAATCTTTACAGATTTAAAAAAGGATGATAAGAAGTCTTTGGAAAAAGTGGATAATGGTTATCTTTTTACTAGTAAAGTAAACTATTCTAATAATGCTAATTTAGTAACTCAAAAAGTATATGTAGATGAAAAATTAAATATTCAGAAAGTGGAAGTTTTGAATAATAATGATTCTATTGAGATGAGTATGACATTTACGAAAATTGATGAGAAGAAAGAGTTTGATAAAGATTATTTTCAGTTAGAAAAGAATATGGATGGAAAAGAAGTTTCTAAGACAACAATGAAATCGCTAGATGCTGTTATTTATCCAATGTATATTCCTACGAATACTTATTTGACCAACCAGGATAAGGTAAAATTAGATAGTGGTGAGAGAGTTATTTTAACTTTTGATGGGGAAAATCCTTTTATGTTAGTTGAAGAAACGGCAACTGTATCTAAAGAATTACAAACAGATATTGTTTATGGGGATCCTTATCATATTGGCGATACTATAGGGGCTGTGACAGATTATTCTATTTCTTGGACTAGTAATGGTGTAGATTATTCTTTAGTATCAGAAAATTTAAATTTAGAAGAAATGATAAATGTTGCAAAATCAATTAGTGTGACAGCAATTGCTAAATAAATAAAAAAAACTATAAAACTATAGTTTTTTGCTGTAAAATATTGTTGTAATTGTTTATATTTGTTATAATATCATTGGTGATTAGCAGTGAAGAAAGCAAAATTAAAGAATGTAAAAAAGGTAGATTCTAAAAAAAATATTCAGAAAAGTGAAGATACGGTAAGTGGAAGAACAGTACTTATCACGATTTGTACGATTGTAGTTGTTTTTGTATCTTTTTACTTTTTAACAGATTATTTAGTATCTAAACGTACCACTAATAGAAATACGAACACAAATACCAATACGAATACAAACACAACAAATATTGCTTTTCAAGATTTATTGAAAAAAGAAGATAAAGAATATTATGTATTTGCTCTTATGGATGACAAAGATGAAGAGTATTATACTTTACAAGTAGGCCTAACAGGAAAGAAATATTATCAGATTGATATGAATGATACTATGAATAAGACTTATATTGGAAAAGAAACTGTAATAAAGGATTCTTTAAAAGATATTAGAATTTCTGATACTACTTTGTTTGTTATCAAAGATGGAAAAATTAGTGATCACTACGTTGGAAAAGAAAAAATTACTGAATATTTAAAGAAAAATTTTAAAAAAGAAACATCCAAATAATAGGGAATGAAGAAATCTATAGTAATATAGATTTTTTTTGTGTATAATAAAAATAAGGAGTAGATAATATGGAACTATTGTTGTTGTGTATTAGAATATTTTTAGTAAGGATTTTAGATGTTTCCTTGGGAACTATACGAACTGTTATGACAGTAAAAGGAAAAA
>CAZRIC010000255.1:0-1826 GCA_964600095.1 uncultured Muribaculaceae bacterium | reverse complement strand
GATACAGGTAGTATTAAAATTTGTGAATATGATAATCAAAAATCTTTAGAAGATGCTTTATCGCAAGTAGGTTCTATTATAGAAAATCCAGATATGTATGATCATTTATCAGGAAGAAAAAATTTAGAAATAACAGCGCTTATTAATAATTTACATGATAAAGAATATATAGAAGAAATGATTCAGTTTGTTGGTCTTCAAAATAGAATTGATGAGAAAGTAAAAAAATATTCTTTGGGAATGAAACAAAGATTAGGTCTTATAAATGCATTAATTAAAAAGCCAAGATTGTTAATTTTAGATGAGCCAACTAATGGGTTAGATCCTCATGGAATTAAAAACTTGCGTGATATGCTGAAGAAACTAAGTAATGAATCGAATATGAGTATATTAATTAGTAGTCATATTTTATCAGAAGTAGAAAATATTTGTGATAGAATTGCTATTATTGATCATGGAAAAATAGTAGATGAGTTTGGAATAGAAGAAGTAAAATATAAAAATAAATCTTTAGAGGAAGAATACTTCTTAAAAACAGACATGTTTGAGAAAGAATTAGGTGATAATAATGAAATTAGTTAATTTAGTAAAAAGTGAGTTTAAGAAAAACTTTAGTCTTAGGAAACTTATTTTTTCTTTTTTAGTTTTATTATTATTTTGTTTTCTCTTATTAAAATTGACTGATTCTGAAGAACAATCTGCCAAAAACTATACTTTATTTTATGCTGAGCATTTAGCATCACAAAAACAAATAGAAAAAATGAAACAAGAGGCAGAAAAAGATTTTCAATCTAGATATTCTTTAATAATGGTTGAAACAAGAGTAGAATTACTTAATGAGTTAAAAGATAGTAAAATTCCCGCTAGTAGGTGGAATTTAAATGCAGTATTTGAAGTATCTAATATAGCAGGCAATAATTTTTTAATTGAGAAATTAAAAAATAAAGAAAAAGATGTAATGGAACTATGTGAGGATAGTAATTCTGATTCCTATCTTAGAGAACAAATTTCTGGATATTGTGATAGTAGTACTTCAGAATTAGAGGATGTTTATAATAATAATGAAGTTATAATAAATACTTATGAAAAAATCTTATTAGAAAATAAGTTTTACCAATATATTCAATATGAAGTAGAACTAGGAAAAAGGGAAAAGAATAAATTTACAGATTTAATTATAGAAAAAAAGATAGAGAAAGAAGACTATTTTGTTTTTAATTATTATTCTTATAATTCTGTTAATTCTGTTAGAGCAGATAGAATAGAAGAAACAAATAAAGAATTTTATCAAAAAATAGACAAAGATAATAATCAAATTAAGGAAATTCTATTCTATAGTTCAAAGTATAAAATTAAGCATGATTTATCTTATAATGAGTTTAATGGTTTTCTAGATTTTCTACAATATGATAATTCTAAGAAAGTAGTGAATCAAGTTTATCATTTATCATTTGTAATAATGCTTTTAATTTCTATTATGTATGGTGGTATTGTGAGTAATGAGCATACTAAAGGAACTATAAAAAATATGATAAGCGCTCCTGTACGTAGGTGGAAAATATTAGCTAGTAAATTTATTTATTTGGTATTAAATACTTATTTTCTTTGGTTTATTGGTTTAGTAATTTTAAGTATTATAGCAGGAATGAAATTTGGTTTTAGTGATTTATTTACACCTAAACTTATTTATACAAGTGGTAAAGTAATAGAAGTAAATTATTATTTATATACTATAAAAAATATTTTTCTTGCAAGTATTCCTGTCATCTGTTTTTTATCTATTTTATTTATGCTTTCTACAGTTACTTTAAATACTTCTTTAACAG
>CAZRIC010000254.1:0-1827 GCA_964600095.1 uncultured Muribaculaceae bacterium | reverse complement strand
ATTTAGACCTGGGATTGTACATAGAATTGATGCTTATACTACTGGTCTTTTGATGATTGCGAAAAATGATAAAGCACACCAGTTTTTAGCTGAACAACTTGCAAATAAAACAACTAAAAGAAAATATCAAGCGATTGTTTGGGGTGTTATTCCTCATGATACAGGAACAATAGATGCACCTATTGGTAGAGATGAAAATGATCGAAAAAAGATGGCTGTAACCTCTAAAAATAGCAAAAAAGCGATTACTCATTTTCGAGTATTAAAAAGATATAAGAATGCCACTTTAATCGAGTGTGAACTAGAAACAGGGCGTACTCATCAAATACGTGTTCATATGAATTATATTGGTTATCCCATCGTAAACGATCCTGTGTATGGAAAGAGAAAATTAATCGATGAAACTGGACAGTGTTTACATGCTAAAACAATTGGCTTCATTCATCCTAAAACAAAAGAATACATGGAATTTGATAGTGAACTTCCAGATTGCTTTTTGGCTATTGAGAAGTATTTTGAAGAAGAATAACTTTACTATTAGAAAAAAATATATTACAATATAGGTGGTGACGAAAGTGAATATAACATTAAATAAAAATGATGAAATTGTTATGAAGTTAATCCATTATTTTATTACAGAGCAGGGATATAATCCTATTATTTTACATGGTGCAAAAGATGAGATATGGCTTGAAAATTCTGAACAAGATTATCAAATTGTCAGAATTGTTACCAATTATATTCATAACGATGAGCAGTTTGATTTCGATATTTATAGAACACAACAGATTATGAAAAGAATTAAAAGAAAAACATTTTCTTTTAAAATGAATGCTTTAAGTATTTTTATTAATTTAGGTGAAAATGTTCATATTGAAGATACAGAGGTTGAAAATATAGATTGTATTGAAATAAAAGAAATAGATGATATTAAAAATTATGATTTTGTAACAGATAATTTTCCTACTATTACTAAAATTGATAAGGTAACAGAAAAAGGATTAGAACTATTTATGAAATTGACCGAAGAAATTAATCATAAAAATCAAGAAGATGCTGAAAAAGCAGAAGACGTATTTAGTAAGAAAAGACCAATTGTTACATATGCTTTATTAATTAGTAATTTTGTTTTATTTCTTGCTATGATTTTATGTGGTGCGAATATTTTTCAAATAGATGCAGGTACCTTGTATAATTTTGGTGGATTAGTTAATTTTAATTCTATGAGTGGATATGGTGAATTGTATCGTTTAATTGCAAGTATGTTTTTGCATGGAGGTATTATCCATTTCTTATTCAATATGTATGCCTTATATATTATTGGTCCACAGTTAGAGAGCTTTTTTGGTAAAGCAAAATATTTAGCAATTTATTTTGGTAGTGGAATAATTGGTGGACTTATGTCTATGTTATTTCAAGGAGATATGGTAGTAAGTGTAGGCGCAAGTGGTGCCATATTTGGACTTTTAGGAGCACTTTTATATTTTGGATATCATTATCGTGTATATTTAGGAAGTGTGATTAAATCTCAAATTATACCATTAATCATTTTTAATATTTTTATAGGATTTACATTCCCTGGTATTAATATGGTTGCTCATTTAGGTGGTTTGTTTGGTGGATATTTAGTTGCTAAACTAGTAGGAGTAAAATATAAGAGTACGACTATGGATCAAGTAAATGGAGCTATTATGACTACTATTTTAGTTGCCTTTTTGGTTTATATGAATTTTTTCCATTAAAAGTGTCTAAATTTATGTCAAGAATCATAAAAAGAAATCAATTTGATTTCTTTTTTTTATATTTCATGTTAAACTTGGGTAAAGT
>CAZRIC010000253.1:0-1828 GCA_964600095.1 uncultured Muribaculaceae bacterium | reverse complement strand
AAAGTAGAAAATAGTATTGTTTTCTATCCTAATAATAAAGTAGAACAACATGTTTTTGCTATTACGAATTTAAAAGGAATTTATCAATTATCTAGTAGTGCGAAAGATATTTCTATTTTTGATAAAGATATTTATCAAAGAGATTTAAGTGCTTTTCTTTCTCGTTATTATATAACAGCAGATTATAGCGAAAAACAGCAATTTCGAAATTTTTATATTATTGATATTATAAGCGGTAAAGTAGATAGTGTTAAAGCTCCAAATTATATTTCTTTTGATTCTTATATTCAAGGTATTGTTGATAATAAATTATATATCTATGATAAGGATAATGAGAAACAGTATATGATAAATCCAAAAGAAAAAACTATTAAAGAAGTAGGAAATAGTAAAAAGAAAATTAAATATTATGAACAAAATAAGTGGGAAAAGATAACAACTACTAAAGCAAATAAAAATTTAACATTTAATTTAATAGAAGAAGAGTTAGAATTTCAAAAGTATGATGAAGTTTACCATGTAGGGGGAGAAGTATCTGGATACTATTATCTATTAGAAAAAGCAGCAAATGGATATGATTTATATAGAACGCCTTCTCAAAATAAAAAGATGATTACTTATATCTCTACAATTAATGATAGGAAAAATATTTATTTACTAGATGATTATGTTTACTTTTTAGATGGACAAACTATTAAATACTATCATGATACGACAGGTGTAAGAACTTTATTAGAGTATAGAGAATTAGAATTTAACAAAAATATTATTTTTGGAGTAGCAAAAAATTAGAGGAATAGGTTCCTCTTTTTTTGATAATTTGATATAATGAATGTGGTGATATCTATGACAAAACGATGGTGCCTTTTATAGAAAAATATTATTTTGTAAAAGGAGGAAGAAATATGAAAACAATAATAACGGGGGATAGACCAACGGGAAAAATGCATTTAGGACACTATTTTGGTTCTATTCAAAATAGAGTAAAGATGCAATATGATTATGATACTTATATTTTAATTGCCGATGTACAGGCTTTAACAGACAATTTTGATAATCCAGAAAAAGTAAGAAATAGTGTACGTGAATTAGCGCTCGATTATCTTGCCTCTGGAATTGATCCAAAACATAGCCACATCTATATACAATCTTTCATACCAGAAGTGGCAGAATTAACTGTTTACTTTTCAAATTTAGTAACAGTTTCTAGATTATATAGAAATCCAACTACAAAACATGAAGCTGGTCAGAAAAAAGAAAAATTTGGAGAAAGTGGTGAAACTATTACTTATGGATTTTTAGGATATCCAGTTAGTCAAGCTGCTGATATTACTGCACTTGATGGTGATGTTGTACCAGTAGGCGAAGACCAAATTCCTCACATTGAACAGACTAGAGAGATTGTTCGAAAGTTTAATTCTATCTATGGAGATACTTTTAAAGAACCAGAAGCATATTTAAGTGCAACACCGAGAATAAAAGGATTAGATGGTAATGAAAAGATGGGAAAAAGTTTAGGAAATGCTATTTATTTAGCAGATGATGAAGCAGAAATTACAAAGAAAGTAATGAGTGCTGTAACTGATCCGAGTAAGATAAAGAAAGATGATCCTGCTAATCCAGATATTTGTATGGTATATTACTATCATAAGCTTTTAGAAAATCCAAGTTTAGATGCTGTATGTTCAGAATGTAAGGCTGGTTCTAGAGGCTGCGTTGCTTGTAAAAAGGAACTTATAAAAGTGATGTTAGAATTTTTAAAACCAATTCAAGAGAGAAGAAAATATTATGAAGAACATCCAGAAGAGGTAGAAAAAATATTAAAAGA
>CAZRIC010000252.1:0-1871 GCA_964600095.1 uncultured Muribaculaceae bacterium | reverse complement strand
GTAAATTTGACTTAGAAGACTTCTTAAGCACTATGAAGCAAATTAAAAAATTAGGACCTCTAGAAAATTTAATTAAAATGATTCCAGGGTTACCAAAAGAAGCTAAAAATGTAAAGATAGATCCTAAAGATATGGCTCATATCGAAGCAATTGTTCTTTCTATGACGCCTTATGAAAGAAGGCACCCAGATTGTTTAAAAGCAACAAGAAAGCAAAGAATTGCGAATGGTTCTGGTAGGTCAGTAGAAGAAGTAAATAGATTATTAAAACAGTTTGATCAAATGAAAGTGATGATGAAACAAGTGAAGAATGGAAAAATGCCTTTTTAGGCATTTTTATTTTTTTCTTCCCAATAGTTCATCTATTGAAAAGGCATCATAGACTTTTGTTAAATTAAAAAGAAAAGTAGTAGTTATTAAGTTAGTAGCTGTTTCATAATGAGAATAAGCTGACTGAGAGGTATTAATTCTTTTTGCTACATAAGTTTGATTCATATTATTTTTCTTTCTAATTTTTTTTAGATTTTTAGCTATTACTTCTAAATTGATTGTTAGTGGCTCATAAGAAATATTTTCATTACTAATTCCAAATAAGTAGTCCAAACTATAATTAAAATAATTAGCATAGTCAACTAGTTTTCTTAATGGTATCATATCTTTTCCTGTTTCCCAACCAGATACAGTAGAAATGTCTATTTGAAATAATTCAGCAACATCTTTTTGTTTAATATTTAATTTTTTTCTGCTTTCTTTTAAATTTTTAGTTAACAACACACTATACACATCCCTATAATATTATTCCATGTTTTTGACCTAATTTGTACAAACTAGGGGGAATAGAATATTTTCATTCTACAAAAAACATTCCCTATGTGATATTATAAATTTAATTTTAAAATAGGAAAATTGGCTCTTTAGCAATGGTAGTGTGATGTAAAAATATGAATTTAGATAAAGTTGGTAAATTAATTGCGACTCTTAGAAAAGAAAAAGGATTAACACAATTACAGTTAGGTGAGAGATTAGGAGTTAGTGATAAGTCTGTTTCTAAATGGGAAAGAGGCATAAATGCCCCTGATATTTCTCTTTTAAATTCTCTCTGTGAGATTTTGGATATTAGTGTAACAGAATTATTAAATGGTGAAAAAAATGAAAAAGGAATGAATATTGAAATTATAAAATTACTTTAGTAGGAATTGCTTATGAAGCAGCTAATGATTGTGAATATCCAAAATATATAAGTGCAGAAGAGAATATTGTAAGTATTAAAACATTAGTAGAAAATGATCCTTCTTTTGAGTTTTATTTTGAAAATACAGATAGTAAGCTATTTTTAGAAAGTAGTTCTACTTATACAGAAGATGGAAAATTTATTACTAGTACTACAGACACTAATTTTAATACTACAATTTATGATATTGATTCTAATACAGGATTATTAAAATCAGTTACTAATGCGAAAGGAAATACTACATTTACTACCTATGATGAAAAAGAAAGACCAATAGCAGTAACAAAAAGTGGAAAACAAATAGAATATGCTTATAATGAACAAAACCAATTATCTAAGATATCAGAAGATAATAAAGAATATAATTTTATTTATGATGATTTTGGTAATATGAAACAAGTTAAAATAGGTAATACTATTACTTTATCTAACAATATTTATGAAGAGAATAATGGTAATTTAAAACAAACAACTTATGGAAATAATGATACTATTCATTATGAATATGATGAATTTGATAGAATAAAAAAAGTAATAAAAGAAGATGCTTCTTATTACTACAAATATGATAATAATGGTTCTTTAACGAAAATAGAATCTGCTAATAATATATTTAATAATAAATATTTAATTTTAATAAA
>CAZRIC010000251.1:0-1872 GCA_964600095.1 uncultured Muribaculaceae bacterium | reverse complement strand
ATTTTATTCAAGAAAGTTATCAAAATGGGATAACTGATGAATTTTTAATTCCAACCGTTTTTGATGAGAATGGAAAAGTCGAAGAAAATGATGCTTTTATTACATTTAATTATCGAAAAGATAGATTAAGAGAATTGTTTACTGCTTTAACAAATCCAAATTTTCAAGATATGGAAGTAGTAAGATTTAACAATTTAAAAGTATTAACAATGTTACCAGTTGTAGAGTCAGTCATTGCTCCTCATGCTTTTAATGACCCAGAACCTATTAATATTTTAGGAGAATGTTTAGAAAAAAATGGCTTATCTCAATTAAGAATTGCTGAAACAGAGAAATATGCTCATGTTACTTTTTTCTTTGATGGTGGAAAAGAAATTGATTATCAAAATGAAAAGAAAATTTTAATTTCATCTCCTAAAGTTGCTACTTATGATTTAAAACCAGAAATGAGCGCTTATGAGGTAACAGATAATTTACTTTCTGTAATAGAGAATTTTGATGTTGTTATTATCAACTATGCAAATGGAGATATGGTAGGCCATACCGGAGTATTTGATGCAGCAGTAAAGGCAGTAGAAGTAGTAGATGATTGTATTGGTAGAGTTTACCGTAAAGTAGAGGAATTAGGTGGACTAATGATTATTACAGCAGATCATGGTAATAGTGATTATATGCTAGATGATAATAATAATGTTATTACTAGTCATTCTACTAGTTTAGTTCCATTTATTGTTACTAAAGAAGGGATAAAATTAGAAAATGGTAAATTAGGAGATATTGCTCCAACTATTTTAAGTTTATTAGGATTAGAAATCCCAGAAGAAATGACAGGAAATGTATTAGTACATGTATGAAGTTCATTTTAGCTTGGCAGAGGCATTGGAAAGTTATCAACAGTTGATTTCTGATTACTCTGTCTTTCTTTCTATTTTTCTAGCAATGATAATATTTGGATTTCTTCTTTGGATAAATAGAAAATCTTCTGCAACCTTTTATATGACGTTAGGTTTTCTATTGTTAATAATAGTAATGGATTTTTATTTTAGAGGGTGGGAGATGTTTTATCATTTTGATTCCTTCTTCAGTAGATATTTTTATAAAAATTTATATTTTTATTACTGGAATATGATTCTATCATTTTTTATAATGCATAGAGTAATTTCCTCTAATAAAATGACTAACGTAACTAAAGTGATTACTATTTTTCTTTTTACTGTTCTTTCTATGAACCATTTATTTCAATATTATATTAGTGATACAGTGGGAGGAAATTACTTATTAGTACTAGGAAATACTGCACCTATGATTATTGTTGGAAATCTAATTTCTTTCTTATTATACCTTTATCTTATTGTATTTATGGTAGTAAGTTTCGTAAAGAAAAAAGAAAGCTGATTTTGACAATCTGTAAAGAAAATGTTATAATGGACACGTTTTTTAAAAAAAGGAGTGACAAATTTTGAAAATTACAAGCGTAAATCTAATGATTAGTGCAGTCAGAAGAAGTCAGTACCCAACAGACAATAAACCAGAATATTTATTAGTTGGTAGATCTAATGTTGGTAAAAGTAGTTTTATTAATACTTTAATTAATCGTAAGAATTATGCTAGAACTTCTGAGACACCGGGAAAATCGCAAACAATTAATTTCTATTTAGTAAATGATGACTTTTATTTAGTAGATGCTCCAGGGTATGGTTTTGCCGCACTTAGTAGAGCAAAGCAGAAAAAATTTGGTTTAATGATGGAAGATTATTTAAAAAATAGACCTAATTTAAAACAAGTATTTATGTTGATCGATTTTCGTCATAAACCAACAAGTGATGATATTATGATGTATAACTTTTTAAAGTACTATAAACTTCCTGTAAC
>CAZRIC010000250.1:0-1883 GCA_964600095.1 uncultured Muribaculaceae bacterium | reverse complement strand
GTTATCTTTCTAGCAAAGAAAGTGATACTTTCTTTTTATCTAATAAAATTTCATCTACATAACAATCTACGATATCCCCAACACTTAAAACTTCAGATGGATGCTTAATATAATGATCAGTTATTTTTGAAATATGAACCAAACCATCTTCATGAAGACCAATATCTATGAAAGCCCCAAAGTCTACTACATTTCGAACGGTTCCTTGAAGTTTCATACCTACCTTTAAATCTTCAAGTTCCAATATGTCACTTTTTAAAAGTGGCTGTGGCATCTCATCTCTCGGATCTCTGTTAGGTTTCTTCAATGAATTTACAACATCTTCTAAGGTATAAATATCTGTATTCAATTTATCTTTATATTGCTCTAAATTAAGATTATCTAATCTCTCAATCAATTTAGGTGTACCAATATCAGATAAATCCATATCTAGACTTTTAAGTAAATTTAAAGCAATATCATAACTTTCTGGATGAATTCCTGTAGAATCTAAAATATTTTCTCCATCTGTTATTCTTAAAAATCCTACAGCCTGCTCATATACTTTATCACTAAGAAGTTTTTCTATCTCTTTTCTAGAATTAATTCTTCCCTTGGCATTTCTATAATCCATAATTTTTTCAATATTTTTCTTAGTAATACCAGATACATACTTTAATAATGATGGAGAAGCTGTATTGATATTAACACCTACACTATTAACTGTCTTACTAACAACAAAATCCAAATTATCTGATAATTTTTTCTGTGAAACATCATGCTGATAAAGACCTACCCCAATTCCATCTGGAGGAATTTTAACTAACTCCGCTAAAGGATCTTGAAGTCTTCTTCCTATACTAACAGCACTTCTTTTTTCTACTGCTAAATCAGGAAATTCTTCTATAGCTATTTTAGATGCGCTATAAATAGAAGCTCCTGCTTCAGATACAATTACATACTTACAGTTTAGCTTATATTCCTTGATCATTTCAGCAACAAACTTTTCACTTTCGCGAGAAGCAGTACCATTACCAATCGCTATTATATCGACTTGATACTTATCAATTAAAGCTTTAACAATCATCTTAGATTGTTCTATTAATTTGTCTTGATTATTACTTTTAATAAATGGCTTAATGACAGTAGAATCTAGATATTTACCAGTTTTATCAATAACTGCTAACTTACATCCATTAACATAACCAGGATCAAATGCTAAAACAATTCTTTCTTTCATTGGCGGTGTTAATAATAGCGCCTCTAAGTTTTTACCGAAATTAGCAATAGCTGCCTCTTCTCCAATTACTGTTAAATCACTTCTAATTTCTCTTTCAATAGAAGGCCCAATCAATCTTTTATAGGAATCTTCAATTGCATCCTTTACAATATCAACTACAAAAGACTTATCATTTTTAATAATCTTTTTTTCTAGATAACCAAGGACTCTTTCTTTTTCATATTCAATGGAAACACTTAAAACATTCTCATTTTCTCCCCTATTAAGAGCTAAAATACGATGTGGTTTAATATATTTCACTTTTTCCTCATACTCATAATACATATCATAAGTTTTATTTTCATCTTTTGCATTTTTCTTTAATTTACTTTTAATGATACCGTAATTATAAGTATTATCTCTAATTGTTTTTCTATATTTAGCATTATCAGAAATGTTCTCAGCAATAATATATTTTGCTCCTTGAACTGCTTCATCTATACTTTTAACAGCTTCATTAAGATATTTTTTAGCAATAGCATCTATATTGCCAGTTGTAGGAAAAGCCATAATTTCTTTTGCTAATCCCTCTAAACCATTTTTGATTGCTTCGGTTGCCTTTGTTTTCTTTTTCTCTTTAAAAGGTCTATACAAATCTTCTACTTCTACTAGTTTACTAGCTCTC
>CAZRIC010000249.1:0-1887 GCA_964600095.1 uncultured Muribaculaceae bacterium | reverse complement strand
AAGAATATTGTTCAAGCATTAAATGATGGAGATTTAACAATTGGTGATTTACAATTTACATATGGAATAGCAGTAACGATAGAAAAAGTAAATGCTAATAACAATTACTATAAACCAGGAACTCTTTATAAAGATCCAGATGGAAATTATTGGACTAGTAAAGCAGAATATGATGAATGGGTAGAATCACAAAAAACACAAAATAAAGGATATCAATATAGAAAATAAAAGAATGATGAAATCATTCTTTTTTTAAAATTGACAAGAAAAATATTAACTGATATAATACCACATCAGTGATGAATTATGAAAAAGGGAAAGAAAATAAAAAAAGTGAAAGTATTTTCTAATATGCAGGAAAAGAAAAAATATAAGATAGATAGGGCTGGATCTTATGCTATTATTTTAGTAAGTGCTGTACAAATTCTAACTTTTGGTCTTTTACCAAAAATTTATTATCGACCATACAATAGAGATATGGATGAAAGTAATTTATTTTCTCAAAATGAAGTAATTATTTCTGAAACAGAACAAAATGATATTTTAAAAGATTTAGAAAAAGAATTAGGAATAAAAATTGATAGTAATGAAGAAAATTATTTATTACTTCATGCTGTATTAGAAAATCCTTACTTGAATCAGAAGGAAAAAGAAATATTTTATAAATTTATAGGGTATTTTAATGATAATCCTTATATTAATAGAGAGAAAGTTTATGAAAATATTTTAAATGTCAATGCAAGGTTTTCCCTTCGTTCTGCTCTTAATAAGGACGAAAGTGTTTTAGCTGTTTATTTGCCACAATATCGAGATATTATTTATTTTGAGCTATTTCCGAGTGTAGATACTATAGCGCATGAGGATGGACATTGTATTAATGATTCTAGAAATTTACCTAGTTCTATAGTGGAAGGAATAACTCAGATTATTTCTTCTGAATATTTTTCAGAAACACCATTTTTACTTACAGAGGCTTATCCTTATGAAGTAAGTTTTGTAAAATTATTATGTGAAATGATAGGCACTGATGCTGTACTACAAGCTTATACTGAAGATAGACCAGAACTTATTTATAATGCTTTAGATCAATTAATGGGAGAAGAAAAAAGTTCAAAAAAGATAATAGAAGAAATAGATTGGTGTATGACTTATTATAATAAAAGTAAGTCATTAACGAAAGAGGAAGAAAGTAGAGCAGGGAATGCTTTACTAGATTTTTTAAATTATGTAAATCATTGTGAATATCAGGATAAAGATGCTATGCAATATCATTTGAGTGTTTTCGTAAGTATGTTTACAGACCATTATGGAAATTTAGCAGATTATTATAAAATTGCTCTTTGCAAAGCTTATTTTTCTTCCAAACTAAAAGAAGATGGTTTTGAAAAAGCAATTACTGTTAAAGCGGATGATTATTTAGGCTTTGTTTACCAAAAATAAAAACATGTTAATCATGTTTTTTCTTTTTAAATTGATAATCTATGTCGTCTGTTTGTTGACTAATAAATTTTTTAAATTCTTCTTCAATATTTTCATCATATCTGAAAGTTGGCTCTAAAATAGAAAAGATTTGACTATAAAGAAATAGATTCATTTCCTTTTTATTACGCGCTAATAAAAGCAAATCCATAACCTGTTTTAGTAAATTTAAGTCTTGATTGCATATAACTAGTAAAAAGGTAGCAAGACCAATAGGATAATCATGTTCTAAACATAATTCTAAAACGGTTTCTTCTAATTTATTTCTTTCAAAGCTAAAGTCTTTTCTATCAAAAATACTATATAGAGTGCAATTGCTTTGAAAGTATCCTTTTTCAGAGTGTTCTTTAATAAAAATAATATAGTATTTTTTTCTAATTAATTCGATACTAAGTTCAATAGATTTTA
>CAZRIC010000248.1:0-1898 GCA_964600095.1 uncultured Muribaculaceae bacterium | reverse complement strand
CTCTTCCAAACCCAGAACCATATAGTAGTAATGCTGATATTGTTGGTAGATGGACACATTAAAAAAAGATAGAAATATCTTTTTTTTCATATACTAAAATGGTGATGATATGAAATTTATCGCACATCGTGGAAATGATAATCATAATTATAAGGAAAATACCAAAGAAGCATTACTTTGGTGTTTAAAACAAGACTATATAGATGGAGTAGAACTAGATATTCGTTTCACGAAAGATAAAAAATTTATTATTTATCATAATAGTTCTTTTTTAGAACTAGGAATAAAAAGAAGATTTATTGCGAATGAAACATTAGAAGATTTAGAAAAAATAAACTTAGGTACCATTGAAAATCCTTCTTATTTATCTTCATTAGAAAGTTTTTTAAAGAGTGTAGATAGTAATAAAATAATTTTATTAGATATAAAAAATGAAATAGGAGATAGTGATGAGATAGTAGATTCTTTAAAAAGTGTGTGTATAACTTTTTCAAAATTGAATATTTATTTATGTAGTTTCTGTGAAATAGTAGTAAAGTTATCGACAAATGTGTGCAAATTTCCAGTTGGTTTACTAATAAGCGACTTTATCAACAAAAATAAAGATTATTCTGATATTGCCTTTTTATCTGTTTCGAAAGGAGCATTCCCTGATATTTCTTCACAAAAAAAGAAAATGGTATGGACCATTAATAAGAAAAAAGAATTGAAACCTAGTTATAAAGATATGTATATTATTACCGATAAAGCTTATAAATTAGTATCTGAGTAGGCATTATCTACTATAATGATTGCTTTTTTATCTATTCTTTTAATAGAGTGAATTAGTTTTCTTTTCTTTTTTCTTGTAGTAGGAATGAGTAAAATATTTTTATCATCTTCTAAGTCTTTTCCATCTAATTCAATTACAGAAAAAGAAAGTTCTCTTAGTTTATTTGCAAGGCTTTCTTTTTCTTTACTAGTAATTCCAATAATCATATTACTTCCTAATGCCAATTTTTCTTCAATGATAGATCCTATATAAGAACCAATAAAGGTACCAAAGCAAAAAGAAATAATGTGTAATATATTATTTTGAATATTTTTTAAAACTAAAGAAGTAGAAAAAATCCAAGTAAGAGCCATTAAAAAGTTTAAGGTAGCGCCTAATCCCTTTTTTCCGTTTGCAATCACAATAATGCGTAGTGTCGCTAGTGAATTTTCAATAATTTTTAAAATGAATATAAGTATGCAAGTAATAATATCACCCTAGTATTATTGTGGGAAAAGAGTAGAAAAACTATACAACTTCATGATATAATAATAACTGGTGATGAAAATGTTTGAAAGCTTAGGAGATAGAATACAAAATGCCGTAAATAAAATTAAGGGATATGGAAAAATATCAGAAGAAAATATTAGTGAAGTAACAAGAGAAATTCGGTTAGCTCTTTTAGAAGCGGATGTTAACTATAAAGTAGTAAAAGAGTTTATTAATAATGTAAAAGAAAAGGCATTAGGGGAAGAAGTAGCAAAATCCCTAAAGCCTGGTGAAATGTTTGTTAAAATATTAAAAGATGAATTAGTAGAATTATTAGGTGGAGAAAAAGCAGATATCTATACCTCTGGAAATCCTAGTGTATTAATGTTAGTCGGTTTACAAGGTAGTGGTAAAACTACTACAATTGGAAAACTTGCTCGTATGTTACGTAAAAAGTATAAAAAGAATCCACTTCTTGTTGCTTGTGATGTTTATAGACCAGCTGCTATTGATCAGTTAAAACAAATTGGAAAAGAATTAAATATTGATGTTTATTCAGAAGGAAAAGGAAATCCAGTAGAGATTTCTAAACATGCTATTGAATATGCGAAAGAAAATCATTACAATTACGTATTAATTGATACAGCAGGAAGATTAC
>CAZRIC010000247.1:0-1904 GCA_964600095.1 uncultured Muribaculaceae bacterium | reverse complement strand
TTGAACGTGGTCAAGTACTTGCTAAACCAGGAAGTGTTACACCTCATACTAAGTTTAAAGCACAAGTTTATGTTTTAAGCAAAGACGAGGGTGGACGTCATACACCATTCTTCTCAAATTACCGTCCTCAATTCTATTTCAGAACTACAGACGTAACTGGTGTTATTGAATTACCAGAAGGTACAGAGATGGTAATGCCTGGAGATAATGTTGAAATGACAGTTGAATTAATTGCTCCAATCGCTATCGAAAATGGAACTAAGTTCTCAATTCGTGAAGGTGGTAGAACAGTTGGTTCTGGTAACATTTCTGAAATTATTAAATAGTAATGATGAAATAAAAAGAAAATCTTTGGATTTTCTTTTTTTATGGTAAAACAGAATTGGTAAAAAAATTAAAAAAAAAGTATAGAAGCAGATTCAATAGAATATTCTTCTAAAGATATAAAAAAATAAACTCTTAGAGTTTATTTTTTTATCATATTTCGAAGTGGCGCTGTATTTCTATATGCCATATAAAGAGGTCTACTAGTAATTAATTCTAAATCACCAGCATATTCTACAATATTTGCACCAAATCCCAATCTAAAATCATTTAGCCCTTTATATTTTTCAGGGTTAGCAGGATCTACAATTCCACCTAAATTGAATACTTCATATCCTTCTTTAGCATATTTTTCCATTAATTTCCAAATAAGTAAGTGTTTAGCATTCATTTTTTTATAATTAGGATCATATCCATCCATTAGTAGGTAAGCTTCCTTTTTATATCTAATAACCATAGCACAAGCAAGAATAATACCATCTGGATTTTTATGTAATAAATTAGTAGAAGTAACTAATAAGTTTTTTAAATCTGCTAATCTGTTATCTTCTGTAATTTTTCTTGCAATTAATGTGTTGTTAGCATTTCCTTGTCTTTTAAAGATTGCCTCTGCCACTTTTGAACAGCGAATAGTTTGATCTTGAAATTGTTTTTGGACACTTACTAGATATTCTTTCGTATCGAGTAAAGCAAAATAAATATCTACCATATTTCTTTTACTGTAATATTCATAAGCATCTTGAAAATAATTTAAACCTCTTGGATATTTATCTTTTGTCATTTTATAGAAATAAGATAAGTTTTTTTCAGATCCCTTATAAATTCTAACACCATTTCTATCACTCATACGAATTTTAGTACGATACTCTTTTCGAATTTTTTGAAACATACTATTCGTATTGGTATCTAGAGGGACGATTGCTTCGAATCTTGGTTTTATGGCTTCAAAGAAACGATTATATCCCAAGTGATAAAAACCGATTTTTTTTAAAAAGTTAAATGTTTGGGAATATGTTGGAAGTTCAATCTTTTCAGAACCATTATTTTTATAAATTGTTTTTCTAATAATAGGTGCGATTTTAATTGCCATAATACTTTTTTTCTTTAAAAATTTTTTAACTTGTTTAGAAAATTCTTTTACTAACTCTTCATCTTGATAATCAATTAAGTATCCTCTAGGAGCATAAGCATATTGAAATTTACCTAGCATTTCTACAAGGATTAAAGATGCGGCAACAATATTATCAGAATCATCTAGTAGTCCTAAATAGAAAGTATCATAGTTTTGCTTATTCATGACCATAGCATATTCAGGCGTTTGAAAAACTGAAGAGATAGGATAGTTGTTTGTAAAGAATAAGAATTCTTCATTTGTTAATTCCTTTAATTTCATGCTTTTCCTCCTTTTTTTCATTAGTATATAATTATATCATAAATATTTTTATTTGTCATATTTTTAAGAAAAACATGATAATTGTTTAAAAAAAACAAATAAAGTTTTTTTATTTGTTTTTTCTTTTTTTATAACTATCACACATAGTAGATTCTTTATCCTCATTATGAGCACAATTACATATTTT
>CAZRIC010000246.1:0-1938 GCA_964600095.1 uncultured Muribaculaceae bacterium | reverse complement strand
ATTTCATACGGCTATGAAAGTAGGAAAAGGAAAGTATCGTTATAATTATCCATTAAAAATAGATAAAAAAGCATTTGATACTTACCGTAAAATATTTGCTGAATTTGGTCTTGGTGTAAAAACAGAAATAGATTTGCCAAATGAGTTTGAGGGGTATAAAGGAACAAGAAGAGACTCTGGATTATTATTAGATTTTGCTATTGGTCAGTATGATAATTATACTCCGATTCAATTATCTCAATATGTTACAACTGTTGCTAATAATGGTAATAGAATGAAACCATATTTATTAAAAGCAGTATATGAACCAACAAAAGAAAAATTAACAAATGTAATTTTTAAAAGTACACCAACTGTATTAGGAAAAGTAAATGCACCATCTATTTATTTCAATCGTATTCATGAAGGATTAGAGATGGTATTCGCATCAGGTGGTACTGGATCAGGATTTATTGATAAAAAATATCATCCTGCAGGAAAGACTGGAACTTCACAGAGCTTTGTAGATACAGATGGTGATGGAAACATTGATACGGAAACTTTATCTACCGTTTTAGTAGCCTATGCTCCTTATGAAAAACCAACAGTTACTTTTACGGTTGTTACCCCAAATGTTGGAACTGGTAACATTGGATTTATTCAAATGTCTAAGATAAATAAACGTATAAGTCAAAAAGTTTCCAAAAAATACTTTGAAATTTATAAATAATTTGCTATAATAATTGTGCGTAACAAGAAGGAGGGAAAGAGTATGGCAAAAAAAGGAGAGGCAAGACAAAGAATCACTCTTAAATGTACTGTTTGTGGTGAAGAGAATTATCGTACACAAAAGAATAAAAGAAATACAACAGAACGTTTAGAATTAAATAAATTTTGTTCTAAATGTAGAAAAGTAACACCACATAAAGAGGAGAAATAATTAAATGTTTCGTAATTTTATTACAGGAATTAATTATACAAAATTAATTTCTATGCAAGCAAAACAAGAATCTTTCGCTCCACATGCGATTAATAGAAAAGCACAGTTAAAAATAGAAAATAAAAAAGTAACAGCGAAAGTAAATGCTAGTAGGAGTTTAGAACCTGCTAGGGAAAGCAAACATAAAAAGAAACCCAAAGTAAAAGTTCTTAGAAGAGAGAATAAAGAAGAACTTTTATACAGTATAGGAGGGGAAAGTAAAAATGTTTAATGTTAATGATATTAAAAACGGTATGACTATTTTATTTGAAGATAATATCTATACAGTTTTAGAATTTTCACATGTTAAACCAGGAAAAGGAGCAGCCTTTGTTCAAGTAAAGATTAAAAATCTTCGTACTGGTTCCATTGTTGAAAAAAGATTTAATTCTGGTGTAAAGCTAGAAAAAGCAATGATTGAAAAGAAAAATATGCAATTCCTATATGTTAATGGAGATGCTTATACATTCATGGATAATGAAACTTATGAGCAAATTGAGATTCCAGCAGATCATTTAGGAAATGATAGATATTATTTAAAAGATGGATTAGATGTTATTGTTTCTATTTATCAAGGTGAAATTTTAGGAGTAATCCTACCTGATAAGGTAGAATTAGTAGTAACAGAAACAGAACCAGCAGTAAAAGGTAATACAACAAATAATGCTCAAAAGAATGCTACTTTAGAAACTGGATTGACAGTAAGGGTACCATTATTTATTGAACAAGGTGAAACAATTGTAATTGCTACTAAAGATGGTTCTTATGCATCACGTGCGTAAATAGTAATGTAAAAGAGAAAGATTTTAATGGAAAATTAAAGTCTTTTTTTTGTTATTATGATAATATGATACTAGGTGAATAGTATGGAAGAGAGTAAGGAAGAAATACAACAAGAATCAATAGTTGAGGTAGGAAATACGGAAATAAAGGAAACTAATGATTTAGTAAAAGAAAAAAAGAGTAATAAAAAGATAATA
>CAZRIC010000245.1:0-1945 GCA_964600095.1 uncultured Muribaculaceae bacterium | reverse complement strand
TGACTTTTCCAGATTTTCCTTTTAAAGTGATAGTCTCTCCACCAGATTTATTTAAAGAGAAATTGGCAACTAACCCTTCGCTTGTCTTTCCAGCAAGGGAAATAACTAAATAGGATTTACTTTCAATAGTAACGGATGGAAATATCCATTTTGTGGCTCCAGAATCTTCATCACTCAAACCATATCCAGATAAATCAATCGCATTATTCGTGCCATTGTATAATTCTACCCAATCATAACTGTTTCCATCACTATCGGCATAAGCACCTTTATTAGAAGTCATTAACTCATTAATGACTAAAGCATTCACATTTATTTTTCCATTTCCTAAAGAATCTATATTTTTACTTTTAGGAGAAATTATAAATTCTAATCCTACTAACAAGAAAATAGCAATTACCATGCCAAGGATACTGAAAAAAGTATTTTTAAATTTTCTTCGATCTATCAAATTCATTCCTCCTACTACTTATATTAGGATAACATAAAAACTGTCATTTTTCAACAACTACATTTTCGTTTTTTACATCAAAAAGAAAAGATGTAAAATAAAAGGTCAGAGATTGTCTATTTTTCTTTTTTTTGATATAATGAAAAAAGCTTGAAAGCAATGAGGTATGTTATGAAAAAGAAAAAAAAGGTCGTTTTAAAAAAGCAAATTTTATTTAACTTTATTAGTATTATTATGGTACTAACTATTGGATTTTATTACCTTGGTAGATTAATCTACTATAAATTGGATAGTGAAAAAGAAGTAGTTTATTCTGACTTTTTAGCGCAACGTCTAATTGACGAAGATTATGGTGATATCTATAACGATACTAAAGAGTTATCTTATGTTAATGGTATTTATCGCTTTGTTGGAGATGTAGAATATAACTTTGTAAAATATAAAGGTTTTTTATGGCGTGTAGTAAGAATTAATGAAGATAATTCTGTTACTCTGATTACAGAAGATAACATTACATCTTTATCTTATAGTGGTTCTTTAAAAAATTACATTTTAGCTTGGCTAAATCAAAAAGAAGAAAAAAATACTGGTATTTTTGAAAGTAGTTTAGAAACCAAAGAAAGTGAATTATTAACTACTAGAATGTGCACTGACAAATTTAAAGAATTAGAATTAGCGGGTTGTTTTGAGCCAAACGATGAATTTAAAATTGGAATTTTAAGTGTATATGATTATTTAGAAGCAAATGCTAACGAATCTTATTTAAATAATGGTACTAGATTTTGGACATCTAACAGTTTTGATGAAAAGAATGCTTGGTTTATCGCTGAAGATGGAAGACTTAGTTATGATAACTATACTAATAAATATGGAATTAGACCTGTTATTACCATTTCTGGTGATAAAAAGATAGTAGATGGAAATGGTACTGCAGATAGTCCTTATATAATAGAAGAAAATGCAGTTACTACTTTAGAAAATGTCTACATTGGATCTTATCTAACTTTTAATGAAACTCTATGGAAAGTTGTTGCGAAAGAAAAAGATAAAATTAAAATCGTTAGTGAAGAATGTATAAAGAATGAAAAAGGAGAATGTATTTCTAAATTCTATAGTAGATATTCAAATGAAATAGATATTGACGGAAACGAATTAATGGATTATTTAAACCATGATTACTACCAATCAATCAAGCAAAAGGATATGATGGTACAAGGAAGATTTTATACGGGAACTTATTCTTTGGATGAAAATAATTACCGTAGTTGTTTTGATTACACGCATACTTTATTTGTTGGATTCTTATCTGCTTCTGAGATGTTTGCTTATGAAGTCCCAAATACCTTTTTAATAACTACAAGTCCTAATAACAATCTTAGTATCTATAGTGTTAATGAAAACTACACTATATATGAAAACATGGTTACGGAAGAATTAAAAATTCGTCCTTCCATTTATTTGAAAGCAAATATTACAGTAGAAAGTGGTAATGGT
>CAZRIC010000244.1:0-1948 GCA_964600095.1 uncultured Muribaculaceae bacterium | reverse complement strand
ACCAGCTTGTTTCCAGTCACTAACAATTACATCGCGTACTTTTAACCTTCCAGAGCGATAAGTCTTATTTCCGTCATAATTTCCTGTATCAATTGCACACATATACGTATAGGTTTTCATAACAGATCCTGGTTCATATTCATAAGATACTAGCGGATTTTGATAAGACATATTAGCAGGTAAGTTATTTGGATCAAAAGAAGGATTCGTTGCACTTCCTAAAATCTCGCCTGTTTTTGCATCCATAACTACAAAAAGCGTCCATTCTGGCTTATATTTATCAGAAGCTTCCTTTACGGCCGTTTCCAAAAATCTTTGTATATTAGAATCTATTGTTAAATAAATATCATTTCCATCAATCGCATCTTCCCTTACCTCTGGTGTATCTGGAATTTGATAACCTGATAAATCTTTTTGATAGGTTAAGCTACCATTAATACCCTTTAAAATCTCATTATATCCACTTTCTAAGCCCAATTCTCCATAAATATTTCCCTTATCATCTAACTTTGCATAACCAATAATATAAGAAGCAAAAGAACCATTTGGATAGAATCTTTTACTAGACTCTATAAAATCAATTCCAGGAAGTTCTAAATCTTCTATGGCTAGTTTCTTTAATTCCGTTAATTTTGATCCATAAGAGCCGAATTCGACTTGATAAGCTCCCTCTTTTTGTAATCTCTCTAAAATATATTCATAAGGAGCATTTAATGCTTCCGATAAAGCCTTTGCTGTTCCTTCTTTATCAACAACATGATTAGGATTCTTCTCATCAGTTGTCCTTGAAGAATCTAGATAAGCAATTAAAGTATAAGAAGTAACATTAATAGCTAAAATATTTTCCTCACTATCATAGATTGTTCCACGTTTCGCAATCAATTCTTTTTTGATAGTAATACGATTATTAGCAAATTCTTTTAGCGGATCTCCCATTACTTTTAAATTTTCAGATAAAGATAAATAAGTAAATACTCCCATTAAGAGCACAATAAAAAAGAGAAAGATCAGTAGCACATATTTTGGTTGTCGCCAATTTTTTACAACTGTATCATTATCTCTTTTCATATCATCACCATATACATTATAGCATATTTTATTTATTTATCACAACAATGTTTTCATTATTGTAAGCAAGTCCAAGTTCTTTAATAACTCCACTTACATTTTCATAAGAAGTAAGTTCATTTACTTGCATAGTAAGTGACTCATTCTTCTTTTCTTGATTTTCGATTTGATAATTAATTTTTTCGATGTTCATTTTTAAATTACTAATTTGTGCACCAAAGAAAATTTTACTAGCAAAAAGTGCTACAAAAGATAATATACCTAACGTATATACTAATTTTTCTCTCTTTGAAAATTTACTATTCTTTTTTTGTTTTTTTGCCATATTATCAACCTATTCTTTCTATTACTCTCAGTTTTGCACTTCGAGCCCTTGGATTTTCTTCAAGTTCTTCTTTACTTGGTGTTAATGTTTTTATAACTTTATATTTGGGAAGATATTCTTCTGGAACTACTGGTAAATTTTTTAAAGCAGCATCCATTTCACTTACTTCTTTAAATATATCTTTACAGATTTTATCTTCTAAAGAATGGAAAGTAATTACACAAATTCTTCCACCGATGGAAAGTAGTTCCAATGCTTGTCTTAAACTATCTTCAAATACTTCTAATTCATTATTTACTTCAATTCTAATGGCCTGAAATACTTTTCTGGCTGGATGATGTTCACGTCTATATTTTTCAGGAACATTATTTTGAATAACTTCTACTAATTGTAATGTAGTATCAATCGGTCTATTTTCGATAATGCCTCGAGCAATACTACTAGCATATTTCTCTTCACCATATCTTCTAAAGATATCTACTAGAGTATCATAATCATAATGATTAACTACCTCATGAGCAGTTAAAAATTGACTTTGATCCATTCTCATATCTA
>CAZRIC010000243.1:1656-1965 GCA_964600095.1 uncultured Muribaculaceae bacterium | reverse complement strand
ATATCATTACTATTGGAGAAATACGGATTAATAAAGAAAGTTTTGAAGTATTTAAAAATGATGAAGCTGTAGAACTATCTACTAGAGAATTTGAACTGCTATCTTATCTCATGGAAAATGCTGGAATTGCACTTTCTAAAGATCAAATATTTGATGCCGTTTGGGGTAGCAATTATGGAGAAATTGGTACAGTTGCTGTCCATATAAAAAATCTTAGAACCAAATTAGATAAAGAGGAAAAATACATTAAAACAATTTGGGGGTTAGGATATAAATTTATTAAGGTGGTAGAATAATATGAAAATGAAA
>CAZRIC010000243.1:0-1646 GCA_964600095.1 uncultured Muribaculaceae bacterium | reverse complement strand
CTCTCGTTGTTTCCATTTTTCTATTAAACTTTATTTTAATTAGTGGATATTTTCGATATCTTTTGATTCCTCAGCTTTCTCTAGCAATAGAAAATAGTAATGAACAATTAAATAAAGATTTAGCCGACATTATTCATGCCTATGAAAATTCTAATGATTTACGTGCTACATCAGATTATTTTGCAACAGAAAGAAATATTTCTATTTATTTAGAGAATTTAGATAAAGATGTCATTTATAATAATAATGCAGAACTTTGGAACAAAAGATCTTTCTACTATGTAACAACATTCTTTCAACACGGGGATGATATTTATTTAATAAAGATTTATAGGAAAACAAATACAGCTGATATTCCCGCATTAAACAATTTTATTATTTTTGAAATTATTGTTATTTTAGTAATCATATTAATCATTGTAGGAACTACTAATCAAAAGTTTATTTCTCCAATTGATAAATTACAGAAGTCCATTAAAAATTATAAATTCGGAATAAAACCAAGTCGTGCGGAAGGACAAACAGAAATAGATATTATTCAAAATAACTTTGTTGATTTAGTAGATGATTTAGAAAAAGAAAAAGAAAAACAAAATAGAATTATTGCCTCTATTTCCCACGATATTAAAACGCCACTTACTTCTATTATGGGATATTCAGATAGGCTATTAACTGCTAATCTAGATGAAGAAAAACAAAGAAACTATATTGAAAGAATTCATAATAAATCCATTGCTCTAAAAAACTTAACAGAAGAATTCGATGACTATTTAAGTTGTAATATTAAAGATACCTTAAAAAGAGAAGAAATATCAGTCAAAGAATTATTAAAACAAATCCAAACAGATTATAAAGACGATCTAAAAGAAAAAAGCATTAAACTAATTATAGAATGCAAGACAGAAGATGAACTTTTACACGTTGATATTGCCAAAATAAAAAGAGTATTTAATAACATTATTGCTAATAGTGTACGATTTACAGAAAAAAAAGGAAAAATTAAGATTACTTGTAAAAAAGTAGATTGCTATATTGAATTTGTCATCAGTGATACTGGAAAAGGAGTTCCTGAAAAAGATTTAAATAAAATCTTTGAGCCTCTCTTCACATCAGATCCATCCAGAAAGATTTCCGGTTTAGGACTTTCTATTTGCAAAGAAATTGTTGAAACACATGGTGGATATATCTATGCGCGTAACAACAAAGAAAAAGGATTAGATGTCATTTTCACTATTAAAGTAAAATAAAAGTTAATGAAAAACATTAGCTTGTTTGTTATAATAAAAAAGGAGGTAGTTTATGGATAATAGAGAAAAAATATTAAATAGTTTTTACAATGAAATGTGTGATGAAGATAGCAGATTTAATGCTAAACATAACCAATTAGAGTTTTTAACAACAATAAAATATATTGATAAATACTTGAAAGAAAATGATAGAATTCTAGAAATAGGAGCTGGAACCGGCGCTTATTCTCTTTATTACGCACAAAAAGGATTTCAGGTAAATGCCATAGAATATATTCAACATAATTTAGACATTTTAAATTCTAAAATAACTCAAACAATGAATATTCAGGCTGAACAAGGAGATGCAATAGATCTATCTAGATTTGAAGATAACAGTTTTGACATCGTTTTAGTTTT
>CAZRIC010000242.1:0-1984 GCA_964600095.1 uncultured Muribaculaceae bacterium | reverse complement strand
AGCAGAAAAAATTTGGTTTAATGATGGAAGACTATTTACAAAATAGACCTAATTTAAAACAGGTTTTTATGTTGATTGATTTTAGGCGTAAACCGTCAGAAGACGATTTAATGATGTATAATTTTTTAAAACATTATAAAATTCCTGTCACTATAGTGGCCACTAAAACTGATAAAGTTGGAATTACTATGCATCAAAAACAAAGAAATGCGATTTTAGAAGATTTAGATTTAGTTGTTGGTGATGATTTTACTATGTTTTCTAATGTAACGAAATTAGGTAAAAATGAAATTTATCAAAAGATAGAAAGAACTATGTAGTTCCATTCTATCTTTTTTTTCATAAAATACCATAGGTGATAGTTTGAAAATTGAAACTGAAGGTGAGACACTTATCTTATATTTAAAAAAGGATAAGATGAAAAATGTTAATTTTAAAAATGTAGATGAAGTGGAAGATTACTTTCGGTCTTTACTTTTAAAGCTGGAGGAAGATTATCATATCCAAATAGAAGGATTTTATAATATTCAAGTTTATTTAGATAAATTAGAGGGAATGGTATTAAAGTTGGAAAAGGAAGATATAGATTATTATCATAGTTTTCATCAAATTGAAATGAGAATAATGAAAGAAGATACAGTTTTTTTATATGAAGTAGAGGATATATTAGACTTTTTAAACTTAAATGTAGAAATTTATCAGTATCAAAATAAGTTCTATATTAAAAATAATCATAAAAAAAGAGTATATAATCTATATGAATTTGGAAAACTAATTTATGAGAATACCGATATTATTCTAAAAAAAGGAAAGATATTTACAGAAAAATAAAGAAATCAACTATTTTTCTGTCTTTTTTTCTCTCTTTTATGGAAAAATTTGGTATAATAGTTTTGAATGATAGAGGAATGGGGAGAGGGATATGGAGACAAGAAGGTCAATTTTGTTATTAATGAATGGATTTGGATTAGAGGTTCCTAAATCTTTTAATATATATACGGAAGCTCTTATGCCATCTCTAGCAAAATTATCAAATTATTATCCATTCGGAGCTTTATTTGCAAGTGGCGTTGAAGTAGGGTTAAATAGAGGACAATTATCAAGTTTTAGAGAGGGGTATTCAGCTTTTAGTTCTGTTGGAAAGGTTAGTAAAAAATCAAATATTATTCAGGCTAGTATTGCTGATAACTCTTTTGCAACCAATCCTGTAATTGTAGCTTCTATAAATCATGCTGTTCAAAACCAATCTCGTATGCATATTCTATTTAGTATTGGTGAGAAAACGGATGATACAAAACTTGCTCAACTAAAAAAATTTGGAGAGTTATGTGTACAAGCTGGCATTAAAGACATTTGTATTCATGTATTTTTAGGGGATAATAGTGTTCAAGGATTAAAAGTATCAAATGGTTGGATAAGAAACCTAAAGTATCATGTAATGACATTTGTTCCCCAAATGCGAGTAGTATCTATTGCAGGTCGTAAATATTTATCCGATGCCACTAAAGATGAGAAAATTTCTTATTATCGTATGATAGTTAGTGGTGTAGGAGAAATTTGGACTAGCTATGAAGAAACTATTAATAAAAAGTATCAAGGAAAATATAATGATGATAATATGGGTGGTTTCTTAACTGTAAGAGAAAATATTATTCGTGCGAATGATAGTGTCATGAATTTCAATTACGATAGTAGTTTAGGAGCAGAGTATTTGGATATTATCCAAAATCCAAGTGATTTCTTTCCAGCAGGAAAGATTCCACTAAATGTAGCTGTAAACTCTTTATTTGAAGTACAAGGAAACGCTAATGTTCCTTATGCTTTTGAAGGAGAATTACCAGAACACTACTTCTTTGAAGCAATACCAGATGATAAGAAAGTATTGATTTTAGCAGATCGTGATAGAATTCAATATATTAGTAAATGTTTAAATGGCTTTAGAGGACAATTTAAACCAAATATTAATGTTTGGCCAATTGAAGAT
>CAZRIC010000241.1:0-1988 GCA_964600095.1 uncultured Muribaculaceae bacterium | reverse complement strand
ATTAATCGTTACATATACTTTTACACCATATAAATGAGCATAAGTAATCGCACTTTCTAATTCTTCATTCGTAAAATTTGCGGCAAAGCTACGAGCTCCATATAAAGTTCCAGATAAATAAACTGCATCACATCCACCTTCTATTGCAGCATACAAGCTTTCCATATTTCCTGCAGGAGATAAAAGTTCTGGTTTCTTCATAAACATCACCAACTTTATTATATAGAAAAAAAGAAGATTTGAAAACTACTAATCTTCTTTTATATGAAAAGATACAGGAGCAATTACATATCCTTTTGATTCTATATAAGATAAAATATTAGGAAACTCTTTTAAAAATTGTTGGTTTACTTCGTATGTTAAAAATATACCCGGTTTTAATACTTCTTTTGTTTTAGAAAGTGGTGTCTTTGCAATAGGTGTCGACGTTATTGAATAATATTTATTCTTTTTACAAAGGGATAAAAGTTTCTCTGTTTCTTTTTCGTTATAGCAAATATTAGCTGGATTTTTTAATGTGTCTAATTGTCTCTTTGTTGATAAAAATAAGGATTGATCAATATCTGAAATTAAAAATTCATTTCCTCTTTCTAAAGCTACTTCTATATTTTCAACTTCTTGACTAATCGTATCGTTTAATAATACAAAAGATACTCTTTTTTCTCCTAAAAGATTCAAAATAGAAGATAATGAATGATCTTTTAAAATCAGTATAATGCTAACCATTCTTTTTTGAGGATTTCCTGAGATAATATATTTATCTAAATATTTATTTAAATTTTCTTTTGGTTTTTCTATTTTATAGATAAAGTGATTAGGATCATAAACCCCTACTTTCTTCATTTCTGTATAACTTTTTTCTATATCAACACTTTTTTCTGGCAATCCCGGTACAATATATTGTTTATGAATACTTGCATTCATTGGCATTTGATGATAGTCATTTTGTTCTTTTTTTATTTGAATCATAATATCATCTATCTCTTGCACAACAGATACTGTTTTATCTGTTAGAAAAAAGCTAAAACAAACCAAGCTGAGGATTCCTATATATTCAAAAATTTTTTTCATAAACCACCTAAAAAAGTATATGAATTATTATCTTTAATTTTTACAAATTTCTAGAGTTTTATCACAATCTTATCCTTTTAACATATTCTATTTATGAAAGGAGATTATCTATGTTTCAACAATCTACAGCAGCAAATAATTTAATTTCTTCTAACTATCAACCAATGGGAATGCAGGATGAAAGGTTTGGTTTTTTAGGGCCTTTTTTATTAGGCGGAATTACAGGTGGACTAGTCGCACCATTCTTCTATGGAAATAACGGATATAATCAACCTTATTACAGTAACAATTATTATTATCCACCTTATCCTCCTTATTATGGTCCTTATTATTATTAAAAAGAATTTTCAAAAAATTCTTTTTTTGTTATAATGAATTAGGTGATAATATGGCTTCTGCAATTATACATATTTGTGTATCAAAAGAAATTAATAAAACTTTACAACTGCCAGAAAAGGAATTATTTTTAGGTTCCATTGCTCCTGATATTAGTAAACAAATAGGAGAAACAAAAGAAAAATCACATTTTTTAACGACATCCAAAGATGATGTTCCTGATACTTTTGCCTTTTTAAAAAAATATCAAAATCAATTAAATAACCCCTTTTTATTAGGATACTTTATTCATCTATATACAGATAAATTATGGTTTGACGAATTCATAAGAAAAAAAAGATATGAAAACGCTATTAAACTACTTGATGGCTCTATTCTTACTACTACAGAAGAAGAAATGAGTTATTTAATTTATAATGACTACACCAATGCCAATATATCATTATTAGATATTTATCAGTTAGATTTATCCTTATTTTATGAATCATTCACTCTACCAGATATAGAGATGGATGAAATTCCTATTCAAAAACTTCCTATTTTAATTGATAAAATGGGAATTATTGTAAAAAATAGTGAAA
>CAZRIC010000240.1:0-2021 GCA_964600095.1 uncultured Muribaculaceae bacterium | reverse complement strand
AAAAATAATAGGACTTATGGTAGGATTAGAAATTGTTGTAGAGCCAGATTCAACTGTTCATTTTGAAAATATTAATAAAGATTTATTATATACCTATTATAATTCTCAAAATAGAGACTTTAAGGTAATACCGTTTAGTGAACTGACAGATTCTATTTTAAAGAATCATGAAAGTATTGAAGAAAAATATATGGAAATTTTAAACAGGGAGGTATAACATGGAGATTACAAATAAGAAAGCTAGATATGATTATGAAATAGAAGAAACTGTAGAAGCAGGAATTGTACTAAAGGGTACAGAAATTAAATCGATTAGAAATGGAAAAGCACAATTAAAAGATAGCTATGCCATTTTAAAAAATAATGAGATTTATCTTTTAAATATGCATATTAGTGCCTATGAAAATGGCAATATTTTTAATCATGAAGAAACTCGTACTAGAAAATTATTATTACATAAAAAAGAAATATTAAAAATTCGAGATAAAATAAATCAAGAAGGATATACCTTAATTCCTATTAAAGTATATTTTGTTCATAATCATGCAAAAGTATTAATTGGGATAGCACGTGGTAAAAAAAATTATGATAAACGTGAGACAATTAAAAAAAGAGATATGGAAAGAGAAATGAGACAACAAAATAAATACGCTTAAAAGAAAATTGCAAAAACTATTGCATTGAGATTAAAAATATTATATACTTAGATTGTAAGACTAGACGAAAGGGAGTGTGCATAAATGCAAATTACATCTGTAAATGTCAAAAAAATTGACAAAGAAGAATCTAGAATGAAAGGAATCGCTTCTGTATTGATAGACGACTGCTTTGCAGTACGTGATATTAGAATTATCGAAGGAAATGATGGTTTATTTATCGCTATGCCAAGTCGTAAAAATACCGAAGGTGAATATCACGATATAGCGCATCCAATTAATTCAGAGACAAGAAAAATGTTCGAAGATGCTATATTTGAAGCTTACAATAAAGAAGAAGCTGAATAAAACTCGAAAGAGTTTTTTTTCATATCCTGATAACTTGTACATATATATAAGTAGGAGGTATCTATGGATAAGGAAATTGCATCTTTTAATCATAATATAACAATAACAGAAAGAAAAAATATTGTTATTAGTGGAGTAAAAAAAATTGAAAACTTTGATGAACAAGAATTTTTGTTAGAAACTACAATGGGATATTTGTTAATTAAAGGAAAAGAATTAGAGATTATTAAATTAGATACTTATCAAGGAAATGTTTCTATCAAAGGTCATTTTGATAATTTAAGTTATACAGAAAGTACTAAAAAAGAAAAAGATGATTCCTTTTTAGCAAAATTATTTAAATGATTCCTTTATCTTTGCAAATAAAAATTATTCTATTTTCTTTTTCTTTTGGAGTTTTCTTTTCTTTTAGTTATCATCTAGTAAAAAAAGCAATTTATTGCCATAATACTTTTTTTCGAATAATAAATACTTTTAGCTTTATTCTACTATTAACATTGCTTTATTTTTTAGGGCTAGAGTATATTAGCGATGGAATTTTACATCCTTATTCCTTGTTTCTAATTATGTTAGGTTTTGTAGTTGCTAACATCATTGCAAGAAAAAGGAAAAAATGATAAAATTGTAGTAAGGTGATAGTATGGCAAAGAAAAAAAGACAGATGACTACACGTGGCAGACTTATTATTTTAGGTCCTGTTTGCTTCTTTTTTGTAGCATGTTTTATTGTTACTCTTTTTTCTTATGCTACAAACCTTTATCAATTACAACATCAAAAGAAAAAATTGGAAGAAGAATATTTAATGCTTCAAGAGACTGCTGATGATTTAAAAACAGAAATTGCAAAGTTACATGATCCAGAATATTTAGCAAAGTTTGCTCGTGAAAATTATTTATATTCTAAAGAGGGAGAATTAATTATAAAAATTAATGAAAGGCAAGAAAATATTTCAACACAAGAAGAAAAACTAGAGTGGAATGGAAAAATGGTTACCTATTCTCTCATTGCCTTAGGAAT
>CAZRIC010000239.1:0-2053 GCA_964600095.1 uncultured Muribaculaceae bacterium | reverse complement strand
AAACTAATGAAGATGTAATTGATTTTATTGTTAGTCATATAAAATAGGAAAATAATATGGTAGTGAAACATCCATTAGAACCTATTTATGATTCTAACTCTAAAGTATTAATTTTAGGTACTATGCCATCTATAAAATCTAGAGAACAGAAGTTTTATTATGCGCATCCTAAAAATCGATTTTGGTCTACTTTAAGTAAAGTTTATGAAGAACAAATAGGAGATACTAAAGAAGAAAAAATTTGCTTTTTATTAAAACATAGAATTGCTTTATTTGATGTTTTAAAAAGTTGTGAGATATCTTCTTCTAGTGATAGTTCTATTAAAAATCCTGTACCAAATGATTTTGATTTTATTTTAAAAAATTCTAATATTTCTGTGATTTTTACAACTGGTAAGAAAGCTTACAATCTTTATCAAAAATATTGTTATCCAAAAACCAAAATTGAAGCAATTTATTTACCGAGTCCTTCTCCAGCCAATTGTCCAAAAGGAATAGAAGAAAAATTATATCAGGAGTATAAATTAATAAGAAAAAAGATAGAAAACGAAATTGAAAATTGATAATAGAGTTTATGCTTAGTATAAGCTCTTTTTCTTTTTATAATTATTAGATAAATCAATTTACTAATTAGGATTATACATGATATAATAGGCATATAAAAAGGTATGATTCTAAAAATTTTAGATGATAAAAAGAGTAGAAAAGTAAAAGGTGAGTTTATGAAATTAGATAAGAAAGATATTAGAAATATAATTTTATTAATTATAGTTTTTTTAGGTTTTGTTTTCTTTTTGACAAGATTTAAATTTTTGTATGGATCTACTGTCGATTGGCAAACTCAGCATGTAGCGATTGCGGAGTATTTTAGAAATTCTTTTTATGAAAATTTTGATTTGTTTCCGTCTTTTGATTTTCATATGGGAGCAGGACAAAATATTTATAATTTTTCTTACTATGGATTTTTAAATCCAATTATTTTGGTTTCTTATTTTTTCCCATTTCTAGAAATGGTTACTTATATTATTATTTCTAGTATTTTAGGTGTTATCGCATCCATTATCTTATTTTATAAATGGTTACGGAATCATGGAACATCATCGAAATTAACATTTTTAACTACATTTTTGTTTTTATGCTCAGGTCCTCTTATATTTCATAGTCATAGGCATATTATGTTTGTGAATTATATGCCATTTCTTCTTTTAGCGCTTATGAGTATAGATACTTATTTTAAAAGTGGAAAAAGAGTAGGTCTTATTATAAGCACATTTTTCATTATCATGAGTAGTTATTATTACAGTATTCCTAGTTTAATCGTATTAGTTATTTATGGAATTTACGTATTTTTAAAGAAATATGATAAGATTACTGTTAAACTATTTTTTCAAGAAGGATTTAGATTTCTATTTCCAATTGTTGTAGCGATTATGATGGCAGGTATTTTATTGTTACCTACTATGTATACAATACTAAATGGTAGAAGTATGAAAACCTTAGACATTAGTATTGGAGAACTGCTAATGCCTAAGATTAACATTAATTATTTTCTTTATGGTCACTATGCTATAGGACTTACAGCCATCGCTGTTTTTGCTTTAGTTTATGCTTTGATATCGAGAAAAAAAGAGAGAATATTTATGGGAACTATTATTTCTTTATTTATAATATTTCCAGTATTTGTTTATGGACTAAATGGATTTTTATATGAGAATGCGAAAGTCTTAATTCCTTTTTTACCTATTTGTTGTTATTTAATTTCTTTATTCTTTCATGATTTATTTCAAAATAAAGTGAAGATTAAAAAAACACTTTTAATTGTGTTAGTAATTAGTGTAATTGCTTTCTTTACTGTTAATTTTAGTGGTATGAAGATTTATTCGTATAAAGTATTGGGATTTTTAATTAAGTTTAATCATCTTCATATTTATTTAGTTGAGATTTTTATTATTTCATTAATGATTTTATTATGGCATTATAAGAGAATAAAGATTGGGTTAATTGTAAGTGTAGTAGTAATAACATTTGCTGTTACTTTAAGGCTTAATATGAC
>CAZRIC010000238.1:0-2053 GCA_964600095.1 uncultured Muribaculaceae bacterium | reverse complement strand
TTCCTTATAATGGTACTGAAACAACTTCTTTACATGATGCTTTATTAAAAAATGAGCTTAGTGTTAATGATTTTTTTAAGAAGTTAGAACTGATAGATGCTTTAGAAGATGGTGGATCTAAACTTTATAAATATAATAAAGATAAGAAAAAGTTTGGAATAGAAGATTTTTATGTTATGGCTTGTAATAGTTTAGACGGTATAAAAGATATTTATATTGCTAAGAACAGAAAAATATTAGAACAAAAATGTCAAGTAAAAATAGATGATTTAGAAGGAGTTTCTATGAGAATAGAAATGTTTTCTAAAATAGGAGCTACTGTAGTGATTACAGATACTAGTAACCGAGAGAATGTTTATGGAAATTCCTATAAAATAGAAAAACAAGAAAATGGATTATGGATAGAATTAGTTCCAAAAGAGCCAATGGCTTTCAATAGTATGGGATATATGGTTGGAAAAGATCATACATTAAAGTTTACTATGAACTGGTTATCTTCTTATGGAGAATTAGCAAACGGTACTTATAGAATAGTAAAAGATGCTTCTTATGTCGGAGAAGCTACACCACATTACTTAACAGCTGAATTTAAAATTTAATAAAAAAGTATAGCTTCTATACTTTTTTCTATGCTATAATGGAGAAAATAGGTGATAGTATGGCAAAGAGAAAAAGAAAAAATAAACAAAATAATATTTATTTAACCCTTTTTGTAGTAGCAGTTGTTACTATTTTTAATATTTATCAAAATCATTTAAAAGAGGCAAGTGCTTCTCTAAAAAAAGAATCTGCCATATCTTCTTATACACTTCAAAACCTTCCTTCTTATAATGGTGAGGAATTTGTTATTTTGAATCAGAATATTCCTCTTTTTGAAGAAAGTGATTACTCTAATAAAGAATTTGAAAACTATAGTGAATTAGATAATTTAGGAAGAGTTGGAGTTGCTTTTGCTAATGTTGGAATAGATTTAATGCCTACTGAAAAAAGGGGAAGTATTGGTATGATTAAGCCTAGTGGCTGGCATACAGTAAAATATGATATTGTAGATGGAAAATATTTATATAATAGATGCCATTTAATCGGCTATCAATTAACAGGAGAAAATGCTAATGAAAAAAATTTAATGACTTGTACTAGACAGATGAATATGAAAGGAATGTTATCATTTGAAAATCAGGTATCTGAATATATAAAAGAAACAAAAAATCATGTTCTTTATCGAGTAACACCTATTTATGAAAAAGATAACTTACTTGCTAATGGAGTGGTGATAGAGGCAAGTTCTGTAGAAGATAAAGGGTTTGGTCTTCAGTTCCATGTATATGTTTATAATGTTCAAGATGGTATTGAAATAGATTATAAAACAGGAAATAGTAAATTAAAAACAGAGTTAGAAAACTAATTCTGTTTTTGTCACTTATAAGTCACTTTCTTTTTTTATAATGATTTTATAAAGTTTATAAATGAGAAAAAAGTATCAAAGAATAGTAAAATCTTTATAAAAATTGTTATTTTATAAGTTATTATAAGAAAAATGTGCTATAATGACTTTGAAATAGCAATAAAAAAAGGAAGTGTCAAGATGTATAACGTAATTGATTATTTAGAAAAATCAGCTATAGAATATAAAGATAAAATAGCGGTTATTGAGGAAGATAAAAAGATTACGTATTTAGATTTACAAAACAATAGTAAGATTGTTGGTTCCTATTTTGCAAGTCAAAAAATTTTTAATGAACCAATTCTAGTATTTATGGATAAAGGAATTGATACATTAATAGCTTTTTGGGGAATTGTTTATGCAGGATGCTATTACTCTTTGATAAATCCAGAGTTACCTGAAAATAGAATTCATCAAATAAAGAATGTAACAGGTGCTAAATTTGTAATAACAGATGATGAACATCAAGAATTAGCTAATGCTTATTTCTCTGATATTCAAATAAAAAATATAAAAGAATTAAAAAAAGGTATTCAAGATGAAGAATCTTTATTAGAGGCAAAGGAAAATCATATTGATTATGATCCACTATATGTGAATTTTACCTCT
>CAZRIC010000237.1:0-2077 GCA_964600095.1 uncultured Muribaculaceae bacterium | reverse complement strand
AGAATTTATAGAGTACGATTATTTGAATATTGGAAGAATTTTTGTTGAAAGTGATAATCAAATAGAGCATACAGAAATTCAAATAGTAAAAAATGGGTTATATGATTCTAAAAGCAAGAGGAAAAAGTTAGTAAAAATTTACTTGAGTATACATTTTTTAGATAATAATTATATTTCAAAAATAGTGGACCCAATTGAGTATTTTGAAGATGGATTTTATATTGATGAAAGAAATAATAATAAAAGTTTTTATAATTCTTTACTATTAAAAAAAGAACAAGGAGAAAATTTAGATATTGATTCGTTATCGGAGCAGGAATGGAAACAATTATTTTTAAAGGAAAAAGTTTCTACTAGGGAGTTGGCAAGTTTATATGATGTATTGGAAAATGTTGTCACTAAAACTAGAAAAAAATTTATTCCAAGCGTGAAACAATATGACGATGAATACTTGCTTTACAATGTTATGTTTTATGGAATGAAAATATCTGACTATTATAGTAATTTCTGTATTCCTCTTTTGGAACAAATGAAAGCTAAAAAGATAAACTTAATATATGAATATTTAAATTTGGATTATCATGAGCTTTTCCATACTGAGGAAGAATTAAAACGTCAAAAAGAAATTGAGAAGGATAATCTACTTGGTAAAAAATATGTTATGCCATTAAGTGGGGTATTATTAAAAAAATTTTATTATGCTATAAAGAATCATCAATTAGATCGAAAATTTTTGAAAAATAATTGGTTTAATATTTCCTATGGCCCAATGTTTTTAGAGAGCTTTTTAGAACATGTCGAACAAAGCCATATCTTAGATTTGTATGAAAGTGGAGGAATATATGCTCACGCTTCTTTTAAAACCTATCAAGAATTGTACAAAAAATTGAATTTAATAGAATCAGAAAGATTGAATGAACAGATATTAGAAAAAGTTCCTCTTTTAGAAAGTAAAGAGCATATAAAGAAGAAAAAGCCAAGAAGAATTTGTCCGCCTAGAGATTATGTTGAATTGGCAAAAGTAAAAAATAAAGTTGGAATAACAGGAGAGGAATTAGTTTATAATTATGAGATAGAATCTTTAAAAGGATATCCAGAATTGCAAAAGAAAATAAGGAAGGTTTCTAAAGAAGATGAAAATGCTGGATATGATATTGAAAGCTATGATTCTGATGGAAAAGTAATTTACATTGAAGTAAAAACAAATACTACCGATGTTAGTAATCGGATTAAATTTTATATTTCTAAAACAGAAGATGAGTTTATTTCTAGTAATGAGAATGCATATATTTATTATGTTTATGATTTGAAAAATCCAAAATTGCGAGTTATTAATCAAAAAACATATTTAGGTTATTATAAAAAAGCTGTTAATTATGAAATAGATCAAGAGATTATCACGTCTCAAAAAAATGTTCAAAAATAGATGTGTGTTATAATAGAAAAATTCTGTTTTTATAATGGAATATGTTCTTTTTTGTGAAAGGTGAAATATGATAAAGCTGTTGATAGAAGAATTTGGTAAAATTAATGAGGATAAAAAACTATTTATTTTTTATACAATTATAGGATTTCCTACTTTAGTATTGGCACAAATGTTACCAGGAAATTTTTTGTTGAATGAATTACTTGCATTATTAATAATTGGGATTGCTGTTTATGCACATATTTGTAAAAAGTTAAAATTAAATTTTTTCTCTAAACAAATATTGAAGAATATTTTTGTTTATGTTAATTATAAAGATAATTTACATAAACAATTTGTAATTAATTATTTGAAGAAATATAATTTATATACTAAAACTAAAATATTATTTATTATAGATAGTATTCGAATAAATAAGAAACCAAAATTACAACGTGATTGGATTTCTTTGATCTTAACTTCTGCGTTAGCATTATTAATAGCTTCAATAAATAATGGTGAGGTAGATTATGATATTTTTGTAAATATTTTTTTACAATACATTTTAATTTTGTTGCTAATTGGTTTTATATATTTTGGAATGTTATATGGGATAAAATATATTTATAAAACAACTTTTTCAAGAAATTCTACAATTGATTTATTGGATAA
>CAZRIC010000236.1:0-2083 GCA_964600095.1 uncultured Muribaculaceae bacterium | reverse complement strand
AACAAATCAATGTTCTCCACAAAAACGTGGTGTATGTACTCGTGTTGGTACTATGACACCAAAGAAGCCAAACTCAGCATTACGTAAGTATGCGCGTGTTAGACTAAGTAATGGAATGGAAGTAACTGCTTATATTCCTGGTGAAGGACATAACTTACAAGAGCACAGTGTAGTTATGATTCGTGGCGGACGTGTTAAGGACCTTATCGGTGTACGTTATCACATTATTCGTGGTACTTTAGATACAGCTGGTGTTGAGAATCGTCGTCAAGGACGTTCTAAATATGGCGCTAAAAAACCAAAAGCAAGTAAATAATTAAAACATTAAGTAAAGGAGGAAAAGATTATGCGTAAAAGACGTGCTGTTAAAAGAGACGTATTACCAGATCCAATATACAATTCTAAATTAGTTACAAAATTAGTGAATAGTTTAATGTATGATGGTAAAAAAGGTGTAGCACAAAAAATCTTATATGAAGCTTTTGAAACAGTAAAAGAGAAAACTAGCCAAGATCCAATGGAAGTTTTTGAAAAAGCAATGGAAAATATTAAACCAGCTCTAGAAGTTAAATCTAGACGTGTTGGTGGTGCTAACTACCAAGTTCCAATTGAAGTAAAAGCTGATCGTAGTCAAGCTTTAGCACTTCGTTGGTTAACTCAATATGCAAGATTACGTGGAGGTCATTCAATGGCTGAAAATCTTGCTAATGAAATCATTGATGCTTCTAATGGTGTAGGAGCAGCTGTTAAAAAACGTGAAGATACTCACAGAATGGCAGAAGCTAATAAAGCATTTGCTCATTACCGTTGGTAATTCATATATAATAGGAAAGGAAACAAAGTATGGCTCGTGAATATAGTTTAGAAAATACCCGTAACCTTGGTATCATGGCTCACATCGATGCAGGAAAGACAACTTTCACTGAACGTGTGTTATTCCATACTGGTAAAATCCATAAAATTGGAGAAACACATGATGGAGCTTCTCAAATGGACTGGATGGAACAAGAACAAGAACGTGGTATTACCATTACTTCAGCAGCAACTACTGCTTACTGGAAAGGTCATAGATTAAATATTATTGATACTCCAGGCCACGTAGATTTTACTGTTGAAGTATCAAGATCACTTCGTGTACTAGATGGAGCAATCGCTCTACTTGACTCACAAGCAGGTGTAGAACCACAAACAGAAACTGTTTGGCGTCAAGCTACTGAATTCAAAGTTCCAAGAATGTTCTTCTGTAACAAGATGGATAAAATGGGTGCAAACTTTGAATACAGTTTATCAACAATTGATAGTCGTTTAGGTGTTAATGCAAAACCTATCCAATGGCCAATTGGAGCTGAAAGTGAATTTAATGGAATTATCGATTTAGTTACTCGTACTGCTTATCATTATGATGGACAGCAAGTAGAGGAACCAACGATTATTGATATTCCGGAAGACTTAAAAGATATTGTTGAAACTAAGAGAACAGAATTAATTGAAGCTGTTGCTGAGTTCGATGATGAATTAATGGAGAAGTACTTAGAAGGAGAAGAAGTAAGCGTAGACTTAATCAAACGTGCAATTCGTAAAGGAACACTTGCTGTTGAATTCTTCCCAGTATTATGCGGTACTGCATTAGGAAATACAGGTGTTAAGTTAGCTCTTGATGCTGTTGTTGATTATTTACCAAGTCCAATTGATATTGAATCAATTAAAGGTGTAGATTTAAATGGTAATGAAATTGAAAGACATCCAAAAGATACTGAACCATTTAGTGCTTTAGCATTCAAAATTATGACAGATCCATTTGTTGGACGTTTAACGTTCTTTAGAGTTTACTCTGGACATTTAAGTAGTGGTTCTTATGTATTAAATGCTACTAAGAATTCAAAAGAAAGAATTGGTCGTATTTTATTGATGCATGCTAATAACCGTTCAGAAATCGCTGAAGTATGGACTGGAGATATTGCTGCTGCAGTAGGTTTAAAAAATACAACAACTGCTGATACATTATGTGATGAAAAAAATCCATGTATCATGAAAGGTATGGAATTCCCAGACCCAGTTATTGATATTGCAATTGAACCAAAAA
>CAZRIC010000235.1:0-2093 GCA_964600095.1 uncultured Muribaculaceae bacterium | reverse complement strand
TTAGATCACTTCTCCAATGTGTATTATGAATATCTGTTGCCCTCTTAAAAACATTAGTAACAGTATCTTCCACTACTATACTAGATTCTAAATGCATACTACCACCTCATCTGCCCTTATTATAACACATATTGTAAACAAAAAGGAAATATTGTATACATTTCCTTTACTTTCTTGAATAATTTGTTTCTTTTTTTCGGTGGATAAGTGAAAAAATATTGGAAATAATTACAATACTATCTGCAAAAGCTCCTGTATAAGATCCACAGAGAATATCATAAAATAACCAGTAGATTGCATCAATTAATCCACCTAATACTACATAATTAGCTGCCATAGTTAGTGTGTAGCAATAAGTAATAGAAGCTATAATTGGAAATATTTCTATCGTTGTAGTAGAAGTCATACATCCTATTAATAGATAAACAGGAACTAAAATTGCAAAAATAATTTTTTCTTGTTTTTTTGTTTTAGCGCAAAAGAAAGACGTTTCTCTTAAAAGTCCTAATACTTGTGTTAATCCTCCAGTTAATGCTCCCAATAAAAAATAATGAATAGCATAAAAGAGATCTCCAACTATCTGAATAGCAAGAATCTTCTTTTTACTTTTTCCCCAATAACTTAAAGTTGTACATAAAAAAGCTAGTAACCCTAATGCTTGAATAAATAAAAACACGTTATCACCACTATCTTTAAATATTATAGCATAAAGCTATTTTTTTGAAAATAAAAAAGGCAAGTAAAATTACTTGTCCTCTTCACTTTCAAGTTTTATACTTTTTTCTATTATTCTATCTAAAATTGTCATATCTTTTCCAATTTTATGGACATAATCGGGTCCTAACTCTAACTCTATCTCTACTAATGCTTCTTCTATTTCTTCTACTTCCATCTCAAATATTTCTAAATATTTTAATATAATATCTTTTATAAAATAGAAGCCTTTAGACCGTAGTAATTGATACACCTTATCGAAATTACTTACATCCAAACTATTAATATATTCTTCTTTATAATGATTATAAACTAATTCTAAATAAAAACTATCTAAATATTTTTCTAAAATCATACTTGTGCCTCTTTTTCTGCTTCTACATAGTAATTGGCATATAATTCTTCCATTGTTACACCATATTCTTCTTGCATATTAGAATTACTCATTTTAAATATTGGCTGTAAGCGACCATTCCCATCTACTACTGGCATATTCATATATTCCGAAAAAATAGTCTTTATTTGTAATTCCACCAATGAGATTTTATCTAATACTGTTTTATTCTTATCTACATTAATTCCTTTTTCATTACAGAAAGCTTCTACTGCTGCTGCGTTATTCTTAACATCCCATATCATTCCTATCGCATTTAATTTGTTTATTTGTTCTGCGTCAAGCTTTCCTGTTCTTGCTCTAAAGTAAACTCTTCTTTGAGTGCCTATCCAACTTCCTAATTGAACAGCCTTATCATAGCCCTCTTCTCCCTTTTTTACTTCATGTATTCCATCAAATGTCCTATATTTAGCGTTAATCTTTAAATTACCATGGTGTTCATAATAAACTTTCGCTAATTCATAGTTTGCGTTCCAAGAATTCTCATAAGCATTCCATATCATTCCTATCGCATTTAATTTTTCAATTCGTTCTGCATCAAGCTTACCTCTTCTTTTAGTTTCATCTCTTTGAATTTTTATCCAACTTCCTAATTGAACAGCCTCATCATAGCCCTCTTCTCCTTTTTTTACTTCATGTATTCCATCAAATGTCCTATATTTAACGCTAATCTTTAAATTTCCATGGTGCTCATAATAGGCTTTCGCCAATTCATAATTTTTTTCCCATCTATTAGCAGTTTCTTCTTCAAGTATTTTTTGAGCATCCCATATCATTCCTATCGCATTTAATTTTTCAATTCGTTCTGCATCAATCTTATATATACTAGTTTTATTGTAAGCCATTCTTTGGGTTCTTATCCATAGACCAAGATTTACTCCATTCTCATCATATTCATATCCATTTATTGTTTTAAAAGACAGTGAGATTTTTAAATTTCCATGGTGCTCATAATAGGCTTTCGCCAATTCATAATTTTTTTCCC
>CAZRIC010000234.1:0-2119 GCA_964600095.1 uncultured Muribaculaceae bacterium | reverse complement strand
ATAATGGATGTGGTATGTCAGAAGAAGAACTAGAAAACAATTTAGGTACTATTGCTAAAAGTGGTTCTTTAGATTTTAAAGAAAATAATAAAAATGAAAAAGATATTAATATTATTGGACAATTTGGTGTTGGCTTCTATTCTGCTTTCATGGTAAGTGATCACATTAAAGTTATTAGTAAATCAATTGACTCTAAAGAAGCTTTCTGTTGGGAATCTAGTGGAGCGGATGGATATAGTATTGAAAAAGTGGAAAGAAAAGAAAATGGTACTACTATTATTTTAAGTATTAAAGAAGATACAGAAGAAGAAAAATATAGTGATTATCTAGATACTTATACTATTCAAAAAATTATTAAAAAATATTCTGACTATATTCGCTACCCAATTCAAATGGAAGTAGAACATGAACATTTAAAAGAAGGTTCAGAAGATGAATATGAAAAAATAATAGAAACAGAAACTATCAACAGTATGATCCCTTTATGGAAAAAAGATAAAAAAGATATTAAAGAAGAAGAATATCAAAATTTCTATCATGAAAAATTCTTTGATTATGAAGATGCTATGAAAGTTATTCATACAGTTGTTGAAGGAAATGTAAGCTATCATACCCTACTTTATATTCCAAGTCATGCACCTTATGATTTTTATAATAAGGAATATGAAAAAGGATTAGAACTATATTCCAATGGTGTTCTAATTATGGAAAAATGTGCAGATTTATTACCAGATTACTTTAGCTTTGTAAAAGGACTAGTAGATAGCAGTGATTTATCTTTAAATATTTCTCGTGAAATGTTACAACACGACCGTCAATTGCAGTTAATTGCTAAAAATATTGAAAAGAAAATCAAAAAAGAACTAGAAGATATGCTAAAAGAAGATCGTGAAAACTATGAAAAATTCTTTAAAGCTTTTGGTCTTCAATTAAAATTTGGTATTTATAATCAATTTGGAATACATAAGGATGTATTACAAGATTTAATGATTTTCTACTCTTCAAAAGAAAAGAAAATGGTAACTCTTAAAGAATATATTGAACATATGCAAGAAGGTCAAGACAAGATTTACTATGCTAGTGGAGAATCTAATGATAAAATTGATTTATTACCACAAGTAGAAAAAGTAAAAGATAAGGGATATGAAATTCTTTATTTAACAGAATATGCTGATGAATTTGTTATTCAAACATTAATGGAATATGATGGAAAACAATTTATGAATGTATGTGCTGATAATCTTGACTTAGATACAGAAGAAGAAAAAGAAAGTATCAAAAAAGAAAATGAATCTAATAAGGATTTACTTACTGCAATGAAAGAAGCTCTATCTGATAAAGTAACTGATGTTAAATTTACAAATAGATTAAAAAATCATCCAGTTTGTTTAACAACTGAAGGTCCTGTTTCTATGGAAATGGAAAAAATTATGAGTGCTATGCCAACAGATGAAAAAATAAAAGCCAAAGCTGTAATGGAAATTAATGATTCTCATCCTATTGCGAAAAAGTTAAAAGAGCTTTACAAAAAAGATTCTAAAGAAGTAGAAAAATATGCAAAAATACTTTATGCACAAGCACGTTTAATTGAAGGATTATCTGTAGAAAATCCAACAGAGATTAGTTCTCTTATTTGTGATATGATTTCCAAATAATAAAAAGATAGAAATACAATATTTCTATCTTTTATTCTTTTTATGGATATATAGTTTTCTCCTAGCTTATTTTCTTTCACTTTATCCCTTGCATATTTCCTTTTTATAAAGAAAATAAGTTGCATAATGCAACTTCTTATAATTCTTAATTTTTTTCTTTTAAAACCGTTACAGAAATACTATATCTAGGAGCAGAATATTCAGGGCCAAATGGATTTCGTTCATCAATATCTACAATAATATTTTTTCCATATTCTATTGTTTCTGTAATTCTTTCTTCATAAGGTTCTGCCTTTCTCTCTTCTTCACTAATCACACGATACTTAGTAATCATTCTAGAAATCTTAATATTTTTATCTGTAATTTCTAAAATAGTAATATTGTTATTAGAATCTAATTCAACAATATCATTTTCTTTAATAGTAATCGTCTTATAGACTTCTTTAGAAGAATCGGCAGCATCA
>CAZRIC010000233.1:0-2128 GCA_964600095.1 uncultured Muribaculaceae bacterium | reverse complement strand
CTCTAAATATGTGTTAGCAACTAATGCATTACCACCATGACCTGGACCAGAAATATAAATCATATTTAAATCATATTGCTTAATAATTCTGTTTAGATGCGCATAAATAAAGTTTTGTCCTGGAACCGTTCCCCAGTGCCCAACAATTTTTTTCTTAATATGTTTTCTTTCTAGAGGTTCTTCTAATAATGGATTATCTAATAAATATAATTGTCCTAATGCTAAGTAATTGGCAGCATTCCAATAGTTGTTTAATCTTTCTAATTCTAGAGTTTGCATAACATCTCCCCTTTATTCTATATAATATTTTACTATAAAAGATAGTATATATCAATTTCTAAATTGGAAGAATTTTTAAAAATTGATAACATATATTGAAATAGGTGATGATATGAAGTATTGTTCTGATAAACCATATCTAGAAGTTAAAGTAGAAAGAGAAAACATAGAATATGCGAAAATCTTATTAGAGGATTATGCTGGAGAAAATGGTGAGGATACAGCAATTCATACGTATTTTTATCAAAGTATTGTTGTTGAAGAAGAAAAAGAAGCACTAGAAAATATTTCAAGAGTAGAAATGCATCATTTAGAAATTTTAGGACGTTTAATTTATAAATTGGGTTATCTTCCTTCCTTTTATACAGTGGATAGTAATATTGAATGTGTCATTCCATGGACTAGTAAAAATGTAAATTATTCAACGAACTTATCTACAATATTATTAGATGATATCACAAGAGAAATGAAAGCTATTAAAAGATATCAAAAACATATTGAGGAAATACAAGATTGTTATATTAAAAAAATATTAGAGCGTATTATAGAAGATGAAGAATGCCATATTCGTTGCTTTGAACAGATTTATCATAATCATTTTGGAAAAATTTGCGAGTAAAGAAGTTTTGTGCTAGAATAATTTCTCAGAAAAAGGGGGATTATGATGGAAGCTTACAAAGTATATAATGAAACAAAAGGCCAGCATATTGAGGTATTATCTATTGCTGATAGAGTGGTAGATGAATTTCAAAGACGTTATGGTAGTGTTAATTTTTCACCAGACTGTGATTCCATTACAAAACTTTATACACTAATTCAAAATGGTTATGCTGATTTATTATGGCCTTTATTAAAAGATTTAAATTATAGTTATGAATTTGAAATTCCTTATATTTTAGCAAATATAGATGCTAGACTTAGAAGTGGTATTCCTGCAGAATTCTGCTCTGATTGGAAGTTTTTCTATTCTATTGATAGTCTTACAAGAATTCATAATAATTATGTATTAGATACAAAAATGGGAAAACTTGTTACTACTCCATTAGTTTTCTATATACAAGATTTAACAATTCAAGAATATGCAAGTAGACGTTTTTATTATGGATTTTGTCATGATGCATCAGAACGCTTTATAAGAGAAAATCCAGAATATGAAGCAGTGACAGGATTAATTCCTCATCAATTTGGAAGAAAGCAGTATCATAGTTATATAAAGAAAGATGGAAAAATATTTGATTTTGCTAATGGTGCCTGTATTGGAGAAGAAGACTATAATCGAATTTTAAAACCAGTTCCATTAAATACAGTGCATGGTTATGAATTAGAAGAGGCAGAAGCAAAATTAGACAGTAATGAAATTGGTCCAGAAAAATGTTTGTTATTAAGATTAGCAGTAGCAAAGCAAAGAAAGATGTAAGCATCTTTCTTTTTATGTTATAATGAAAATGGTGAACTTTATGGAGATAGAAAAACTATATAAAAAATACGATAAATTACAGAAACAATATGGTGCAAAAGAACTGCATGCTATTTATCATGGCGGATGTTTTTCCAATCCTAAAGTATGTTTTGTTTTTATGAATCCAACAGGAAGAAATGTCGCATCAGAAATAGTTGGAAAGGAATACGTGCTCCTTGGATAGGTACTAAAATAGTTTGGCAATTGTTTTATCAAATTGGTTTACTAGATGAAGAAATATATCATGAAATACAAAATAAAAAACCAAGAGAATGGACTCCAGAATTTTCTAAAAAAGTGTATGATGAAGTAGCTTCTAAAAAATATTTTATTACTAATTTAGGTAAATGTACACAAATAGATGCTAGACCACTACCAGATAGCGTCTAT
>CAZRIC010000232.1:0-2142 GCA_964600095.1 uncultured Muribaculaceae bacterium | reverse complement strand
ATTTTAGGTACTTATACTGATTCTATTTTAAAATTACGTAATGCAAAAGTTCTATCAACTTTACCAGAGGAATTTGGACGTGGCAAGATTCTTGGAGATTATAGACGTTTAGCTTTATATGGAGCAGATTATTTAATATTAAGAAAAAAACATGATTTAACGAGATTAACTACTAATATGAATTTTGCTCTTATTCGTACCAGAGAAGAAGTTCAAGAACAAATCAAAGCTTTAGAAGATATTAAATGGATGGCAACTCGTTATGATATTGATATTTCTAGACCTGCTAAAAATGCTAGAGAAGCTTTTCAGTGGTTATATTTCGCTTATTTAGCGACTATTAAGCAAAATAATGGAGGAATTAATTCTTTTGGTCGTAATACTGCTTTTTTAGATATCTATATTGAAAGAGATTTAGCGAATGGTACACTAACGGAAGAGGAAGCGCAAGAATTAGTAGACCAATTAATTATTAAGCTTCGTTTCGTTAGACATTTACGTAAAAATGAATATAGAGAAATTTTATTAGGTGATCCTGCTTGGGTAACAGAGTCTATTGGGGGAATGTATAAGGATGATGTATCTTTTGTAACAAAGACTTCCTATCGTTTTTTAAATACTTTAACGAATTTATCTTCATCCCCTGAACCAAATTTTGTTATTTTATGGTCATCTAAATTACCAGAAACTTTTAAGAAGTATGTATCTAAACTAGCTATCAATACCCATGTCATTCAATTTGTAAATGATGATTTAATAAGACCTGTTTATGGAACTAATTATGCTATAACGGGTAGTGCTTCTGTTGTGAAATTAGGTAGTCAGTTAATCTATTATGGCGCAAGTATTAATCTTCCAAAAGCTCTTTTATATGCAATTAATGGTGGAAAAGATGAAGTTACAAAAGAGACAATGATAGAAGGTATTACTCCTTTAACAGGACCTGTTTTAGATTTTCAACAAGTATTGAAAAATTTTGTTTTAGTATTAAATAAATTTTTACATAATTATGTAGAGGCTCAGAATATTGTTCATTATATGCAAGATAAGTATGCTTATGAGTCTGCCAATATGGCTTTCTTAGATACGGTATCTGAGCGAAAAATGTCGTTTGGAATTACAGGTTTATCTACTGTTGCAGATTCTTTTTCGGCAATTCGCTATGGAAAATTAAAGGTTACTAGAGATGAGGAAGGTTTTGTTACAACCTATCAGACAGAAGCAGAATTTCCTTGCTTTGGAACGGATAATGATAAAGTAGATAAAATGTCTTTTGATATTATTAAGATTATTGCCAAAGAAATAAAAAAGAAATCTTTATATCGTAATGCAGTAGGAACTATTTCTTTACAAACTTATGCTGATCATGTATTTTATGGTAGTGCAACTGGAGTTACTCCCGATGGTAGAGAAGCTTTTGCGCCTTTCGCACCAGGTGCCAATCCTGTAGATGGAAAAGATAACAAAGGGGCAAGAGCATCTTTAAAAAGTGTTTCTAAATTACCTTTTATTGGTGTATGCGATGATGGTATCACAAATAATATTTCTATTTCTCCAACTGCATTAGGGGAAACAGAAGAAGAAAAAGTAACTAATTTCATGAATTTAATTAGTGAATATTTCCAAAATAAAGGACAACATTTAAATATCAATGTTATTTCTAAACAATCTTTACAAGAAGTAGATAGAGTTCCTGACAAGATTGTCAGATACGCGGAATGTGGAGTTAGGTTTAATAGTTTGAATCGTTCACAACAAGAAGAACTCTTAAGTAGAACTTTTCATGAAGAATTATAAAAAGATAATGAAAAATTATCTTTTTTCTATGATATAATGTTATAAGAAAGATACACAATTGTGTGTATAATTTTAGGAAGGTGAAATATGAAAAAGACAATAACAGTTGATGGAAATGAGGCTTGTAGTTATACTTCGTATATGTTTACAGAAGTAGCAGGCATATATCCGATTACTCCATCAAGCCCAATGGCAGAGCATTTAGATGAGTGGAGTAAAGATAGAATCAATTTATTTGGAGATCCTGTGAAGGTTGTAGAGATGCAAAGTGAAGCTGGAGCATCTGGATTTATTCATGGTTCTTTAAGAGCGGGATGTTTAACAACTACTTTTACTGCTAGTCAG
>CAZRIC010000231.1:0-2151 GCA_964600095.1 uncultured Muribaculaceae bacterium | reverse complement strand
AAAATAAAATGGCTCCTCCATTTAAAACTTGTTCTGTTGATATCATGTATGGAGAAGGTGTTTCTATTACAGGAGAGATTGTTGATCTTGGAACAGAAGCTGGCATTTTAGAAAAAAGTGGTTCTTGGTATGCTTATCAAGGTGAAAAAGTTGGACAAGGTAAAGAGAATGTTAAGGAATGGTTGAGAAAGAATCCTGATAAAAGTGCAGAAATTGAAGAACAGGTTAGAAAATATTATGCAGAAAATGATGCCTTATCTATAGGAACTCCAGAAGAGGAGTAAAAGCAAAAGTAATCCTTTTGCTTTTTTACTTGACTTCTCCATCAATCCATTTTAAAATAGTAGTAGAGTGATTGATAATCGCTTAGTATTAGAAATGGAGGAACTTTGAATGCCAAGTATTTTAATCTCCATTTTGCTAGTCCTAATTGGACTTGTTGTTGGAATAATTGTAATGTTTATATTTAACTATATAAGAGGAATTAAAACAGCTGAGAGTGTAGAAAATATATTAGGAAATGCCAAATTAGAGGCAGATAAAATAAAAAAGGATTATTTAGCAGAAGCAAAAGAAGAAGCAAATCAACTATCTAAAAAGGTAGAAGATGAGATTCGTGAGAAGAAAGAAGAGATAAAAAAGACAGAACTACGTTTAGATTCTCGTGAGGAAAGTATAGATAGACGTGATCAATCTTTACAAAATCGTGAGGCTTTGTTGGAAGAAAAAGAAAATAATCTGATTAATAAACAAAATGATATCCAAGACGAACAGGCAAAAGTGGAAGAAATCAAAAAACAGCAGTATGAGTTGTTAGAAAAAATAGCAGGATATACAAAAGAAAAAGCAAGAGAAATTGTTATGAAAAAAGTAGAGGAAGAAATGTCTTTAGAAATTGCTTCTTATATTAAAGAACGAGAGACAGAAGCAGCGCTCGCAGCCGATAAAAATGCTAAAAATTTATTGGTTTCGTCTATGCAAAAATATGCTAGTGACATGGCTTCTGAACAAACAGTGACAGTAGTTGATTTACCAAGTGAGGATATGAAAGGCAGAATTATTGGTAGAGAAGGTAGAAATATTAGAACAATTGAGGCAGTAACAGGAGTTGATTTAATTATTGATGATACTCCAGAAGCAATTGTTTTATCAAGTTTTGACCCACTTAGAAGGGAAATTGCAAGAATTACTATCGATACTTTAATTAAAGATGGTAGAATTCATCCAGCTAGAATTGAAGAAATCTATGATAAAACTGCAAAAGAGATGAAAGCAAAGATTCTTGAATATGGAGAAGCTGCATTATTTGATCTTGGAATTACAAAGATGGATTCAGAATTAATTGAAGTAATAGGAAAATTACAGTTTAGAACAAGTTATGGTCAAAATGTTTTAACACATTCTATTGAAGTAGCTCATTTAGCAGGAATTATGGCTGCAGAATTAGGTGAGAATGTCATGTTAGCAAAACGTGCAGGTCTTTTACATGATATTGGAAAAGCTATTGATCATGAAATGGAAGGAAGCCATGTTGAAATCGGTTTGGAACTTGCTAAGAAGTATAAGGAGCCAGATGTTGTATTAAATGCGATAGCATCTCATCACGGAGATCATGATGCAACCAGTGTAATTTCTGTTATTGTTGCAATTGCCGATGCCTTATCAGCATCTCGTCCGGGTGCTAGAAATGATTCGCTAGAAAACTACATGAAACGACTAGAACAATTAGAAAAAGTTGGAAACGATATTAAGGGTGTTGAGAAAACATTTGCAGTGCAAGCCGGTCGTGAACTACGCGTAGTAGTAAAACCAGAAGAGGTGGATGACTTAACGGCTCACAAAATAGCAAGAGATGTCAAAGAAAAAATAGAAAGCACAATGCAATATCCTGGAACTATAAAGATTACTGTAGTACGTGAAACAAGAGCTCAAGAAGAAGCTAGATAACTATAAAGAGGGAGTATCCTATATTGGAGACTTCCTTTGTTATTTTAGAATTCAAAACACAAAAAAGTATCACATTATTTTGGATACTTTTCTTAGACTGAATTTAAATATTTTGAAAAATGTAAGTGTCTTATGAAACTTTTATGACTTTAGAAAGTTTTCTATTTTGTCTTCACTAAGTTCAAGCATAGAAGAGATTTCTTG
>CAZRIC010000230.1:0-2171 GCA_964600095.1 uncultured Muribaculaceae bacterium | reverse complement strand
TTCCTTATCTTTATCCCATTCTGCCAATGTAGGACTTTGGATTGGTGGTAATCAACTTTCTAATGCTGTTACTCGTTATGAAATATATAAGAATATGCATAAATCTGGCCTTTTAGATACTGCTATGTTTGAAAGTTATACGATTGATGAAATGCGTTATGTAATGGCAACTAATATTGATGATGAAGAAATATTATGGTTACATGATTATTCAAAAAAGTGGGCAAATACATATGACCGTTTTAATCCATATAAATATATTAATTATACGTTTGGTTATGGTTATTATAGACCTCAGTATTATAGCCAAGAAAATTATGCTAAATGGGATGCAAAATATAATTTATCAAAGTATAATGTGCCTTATGTTGCAGGTAAGCCAAAATTATGGATAGTATTTGAAGAGGGTTCTGTTTGTGGTGGACTATCAAAAACAGCAGCAAATTTATATGGTGTTTGGGGGTATCCGGCACGTGTAGTTGGGCAACCAGGCCATGCTGCGTATGTTTATCTTTATAATGCTGGTGGAGGAAAATATGCTTGGCAGTTATCCAATAATGTTTCTTCAACAGGTTGGACAAATACAACTGGTGGGGGACTTAATGGTTGGGGTAGTAAATATAGTATTAGTAATAATACTATTTCAACAGGTTCTTATTTACTTCTTTCACAAGATGCACAAAACGAATATGAAAAATATGAACAAGCTCAAATGATTATGCTTTTAGAAGATGTTTATAAAAATGATAGAACAAAACTAGAGCAAATTTATCGTGATACTTTAAAAGAAGAAATCATTCATTTAGATGCATGGATTGGACTTGTAAATTTATATATTACGGATAGTACAAAAACAGAGGAAGACTTAATTGACTTAGCAGAAGAGATTGCAGCTGTTTATACTTATTATCCACTACCAATGTATGATTTAACAAGAAGAATTGGTTCTAAAATTACTTCACCAGAGTATCGTAGTAAATTAATGATGATTCAAAATAGTACGTTAAAACAAGCGACAAAGGCAACAGGTAAAGATACAATATATACAAAAGAAGTTCCAGTAATTGCAAATGCACTTTTAGGAATAGTAGATAGTAAAGTTGCTACCTTCTCATTTAATGGTACAAATGCAGGCCGAATTGTTTTATCAAAACAATTTCAGAGTGCTCAAGTTACTTGGGAATATAGTTTAGATGGTGGTAATACTTGGAAGGAAGTTTATGAACATTCTATACCATTAACGCAAGAAGAAATAGATAGTATCAATATAACAAACGATATCAAGGTTCATATTATTGGATTACCAAGAACAGATGCCAACATTTATACAATTGATATTACAAAGGCAGCAAAACCATCAGGTGTAACTGTTAATGATTTTGAAGATCGTATGTATGGAGTAAATGCATCTATGGAATGGACTTTAGATCCTAGTGGTGAATGGACTTCATTCTCTGTTTCTAATCCACTATTTGCTGGAAACAAGAGAGTTTATGTAAGAACAATTGCTAATGGTACTAACCTGCCAAGTGATTATATTTACTTCACTTTTACTGATAATCTTGGAGAAGAAACAAAAAGATATATTCCAAGTAAATTTTTAAGTGTTCCAGTAGTATCAGGAACGAAAGCTGGAAATAAAGCAAATATTGTAGATGGAAATCCTAGTACTTATTGGAGATCTGCACATAATGGTTTATTGAATAATGCAGCTGCTCCTTATATACCAGCTTATTTCATTATTGAGTTAGAAGAACCAAGATTTGTATCTGCATTAGATTATTTACATGATAGTAGTGCTGTTCAAAACTTTATAGGTGGAACGATACCTTATGGGTTTGCGAAAGATGTTGATATTTATGTTAGTATGGATAATATTAACTGGACAAAAGTTGGAAGTAAGGTATTTTTAGCAAATAATAATGTTCAGCAGATTGTATTTGATAAAGTACTACAAGCGAAATATGTAAAGTTTGATTGTAAAAGTGTGCATGAAGGATTTTATAATAACTTATCAATTGGTGAGATTACTTTATATGAAGATACAACGCAAGAACCAACACCAAGAGCAGAAGTAATTTATAATATAACAGGTAAAACAAATAAAAATGTAACAGCTGAATTAGTAAATCCAACAAGAGAGATTACAGTAACAAATAATGGTGGTAAAA
>CAZRIC010000229.1:0-2175 GCA_964600095.1 uncultured Muribaculaceae bacterium | reverse complement strand
TAATTAAAGAACGAATATTTTCTTTTACAACAGGATCAAGACCAATCGTTGGTTCATCCAAAAATAGAATCTTGGGGTTATGAATTAAAGATGCTACTATTTCACAACGAATACGTTGTCCCAAAGAAAGATTACGGACTGGTGTATTCATAAAATCATCTAGTTCAAATAATTCCTTTAATTCCTCTATTTTCTTTTCTACTGCTTGTTCTGGAATATCATAGATAGCCCCAAAAAACTTAAAATTATCATAAGGAGTTAAGTGAGTCCACAATTGCTCTTTCTGACCAAACACAGTACCTATTTCATAAGCTAATTTTTTTCTTTCCTTTTTAGGATCAAAACCCAAAATAGAAATGTCACCACTATCTGGGTAAAGAATTCCTGTAAGCATCTTAATAGTTGTTGATTTTCCGGCTCCATTTGGTCCTATAAAAGCTATCATTTCTCCTTTTTCAACAGAAAAAGAAATATTATGTACAGCTTCTATTTTTTTGTATTTTGGTTTCCATAAACTCTTTAAACTTCCTTTTAATCCTTTTTCTTTTTTCTTAACTTTAAACGTTTTACAAAGATTTTTTACTTCTATAACACTCATCTTACTCACCTCTCTCATTATAGCATATTAGTAAATATTAAAAAATCCAAATGGCGCAAAGTTATCACATTTTAAAGTGACTCCCTCCATTTGGACGTGTAGGATATAAATCCCTATGCAGCTTAAGAAACCTTTATGCATACTCACTTAACATTGTCTTTAGTACTTTCAAAAGCAGAAAAAAACACAAAGCACTATTTAGTGACTCCGTGTTTTTAATAACAACGTGTAGGTTTCCCCTATGTAGCTCAAAGTAAAAACTTTTTATACATACTCACTCGACGGCAATAATATATAACAAATATTCTTTATTGTCAAATTCTTATTCATTCCTTCTTTTCTACTAATTTTGAAATCATCAGCGCACTTGGTATATCTCCTACTACATTTAAAGCGGTAGCAGGAGAATCTATTAACCAACCAATCGTTGCTATAATTGGAAAAGCAGTAAGTGGGAAATCATATAGTGTTACAATTAATAGTTCTCCAATTAAAGCTCCCCCTGGAACTCCAGACATGACTACTCCACTTAAAACAGATATTAAAATGGCAATAAAAAGAGAATCAAAACTAGCAAAAGATTTTCCAAAAATGGCAAATAAAAAAGCAATTTTTAAAACAGAAGCCATACTAGATCCTTCCATGTGCATAGTAGCACCTATTGGAAGAGTTACCTCTCTAACATCTTTTTCTATTCCTATTTCTTCAGCAGTTTCTAAGTTAGCTGGTAAAGACGCTAAAGAAGAACAGGTTCCTAATGCAGTAACAGTTGGAACAAAAAGTTTTTTAAAGATAGATTTTACCCCCATCTTACCTTTTACTAAATAAATATAGATTGGGTAAAAAATACCAAAGTATAAAACAGCCATTACAACATAAAAAATCATACTTTTCGCATAGCTACCTATTAAGGATGGACCATATTCATTTGTCAAACATGCAAAATAAGCAAATAGCCCAATCGGTGCATAATACATAATAATATGAATAAATTTCATAAATACTTCTGATGAAATATCTAAAAGTTTTTTTAAAGGTGCTGCTTTTTCTCCTAATTGGTTAACACTGATACCAAATAAAATAGAAAAAATAATTAATGGAAACATATGACTTTTAGATAATAAATCCTGAAATTCTCCAACAGTAAACATATCTACAATACTACTACCTAGGTCAACAGACTCTTTTACTCCATCAACTAATACAATATTAGTATCTCCTACTGGATTTACAAGAAGTACTCCAATAATCATGAATACACAAGAAATAAAACTAGTAATACCAAATATTAATAACATATATCCGAAAATAGAGCCTAATCTTTTTCGACTACTCATATTGGCAATACTACTAGAGATTGTAAAAAATACAAGTGGTACTACAATCGTAAATAACATATTCATAAATACAGATCCAAATGGTTTTAAAATAGAAGCTGTATTATCTTTTAATAATAAACCAGTAACCATACCTGTAAAAATAGCAATCAATAAAAATATTGAAAAACGATAATTTTTCCATATTTTTCTTACACTCATAACATACCTCCTATTACAATGTATGCATAGAGAAAGAAA
>CAZRIC010000228.1:0-2183 GCA_964600095.1 uncultured Muribaculaceae bacterium | reverse complement strand
GTCAAAAATTATAAGATATACTTCATAAAATGGTAATTATTTAGTATTATATTAGTGTAGAGGGGAGTGAAGTATATGTTATATCCTTCAATCGACAAATTATTAAACACGGTTTCATCTAAATATATTCTAGTTCATGTTTCATCAAAAAGGAGTAAACAAATGCTAGAAAATAAACATTTTCAAATAGTAGAAACGGAGCATGTAAGAACTAGTAAAATTGGTAGAAGTACTAGTGCAGTAATAAGGGCACAAGAATTTATGGATCTTATAGAAGACAAAAATGTAGACGCAATCATTTGTGCCACTGGTGGAGACTTTTTATTAGAAATACTACCATATTTAGATTTTGAAAAAATTGCTAAAAATCCAAAATGGATTCAGGGATATTCTGATCCAACTGGTATCTTATTTCCTATTACTACCAAACTAGATATTGCTACTATCTATGCAAATAATATATGTTCTTTTGGAATGGAACCTTGGCATGACTCTTTAAAAGAAAATATATCCATTTTAAAGGGTGAAAATATCATTCAATCTTCTTTTGAACTATATGAAAAAGAAAATATTCCTTATGAAACAGGAATAGAACCTTATCATTTAGATACTAAAGTAAAGTGGAAGAACTTATTTATGGAAGAAATTACACTGCAAGGAAGAATGATTGGTGGATGCTTAGACCTTCTCGCAGAATTAGTAGGAACCCCATTTGACTATGTTCAAGACTTTCAAGAAAGATATAAAGAGGATGGAATTATATGGTATTTTGATAATTGTGAATTATCTAATGAAGATCTCATTCGTACATTTTGGAAATTAGAAATTTGTGGATGGTTTAAATACTGTAAAGGAATTCTATTAGGAAGAAGCGCAACAGATACAAGTTATTATCAAGTTAGCTTTCAAGATACGTTAAAAACTGCTTTTGAACACTTACATATTCCTGTAATCTATGATATGGACTTTGGTCATATCTCTCCTAGAATGACTATTATTAATGGAGGATATGCCACTATTATTTCAAAAGAAGGAAAAGGAAGTATTCAATTTGATTATAAATAAAAAGACCAATTAATTGGCCTTTTTTTGCTCCTGATAGTTTTTTCTACATTTCTCAATTTCATTTAGTGCTTCTTCTTTTCCATGATAGCCTTTTACAACGACTTCCATATTTTGCAAAACTTTATAATTTTCAAAAAAATTTTTTATCTCTTGTAAAGTAAAACTAGATAAATCTTCTAACTTTGTAATTTCTTTGTAACGTGGATCAACATCAACTACAGAAATAATTTTCATATCTTCTTTACCATTATCATACATTTCTAAGTAACCAATTACTCGGGCAGGAACAACACATCCTGGAAAACTTTGTTCTGAACTAATTACTAGAATATCTAAAGGATCTCCATCGCCTGCTAAAGTATCTTCTATATAACCATATTCTGCCGGATAAGTCATTGCAGAATAAAGAACTCTATCTAATTTTACTTTGTGATTTTCTTTATCAACTTCATATTTATTTTTAGTACCAACTGGTATTTCTATAATTGCATTTACCATATTTATTACCTCTCATATTCTACATTATACACTAAAATCCGTAGTTTTTCTATAAAAAATATGATATGATTAAAATGGTGATAACATGAAAGATATAGAAATCACATTAGTACCTATTAGCGAAATAGAAAAAGAAGAAAATGTTCAATATATTACACTTGAAAAAGTGGAATATTTTGCTTATATTGCTACTACATTAACACCACTAGATGCTTTTCTTAAAGTGGATGGATATACTAGTGCATTATGGGAATATATGCAAGAAAAAAAATATCAAGAAAAGGAATTATTTTCTTGTTATGATAAATTAATCCATGCCAATATGGGATATTCCTTTCTTTGCTCCTTAGTAGAATTACTCTTACTAGAAAAAGAAATGAGGAATGAAGGAATATCAAATAGCTATATCAATCAATATCAAAAATTGCAAAATGAATATTTATATTTGTTAAATCAATTAGAAAGAAAACAGTTCTAACAAGAACTGTTTTCTTCTTTACTATAAAAAACTGTATGCTCTTTTACAAGTTCCAATGCTTCATCTCTAGTATGATATCTAACAATATTAATATCACAATTATGTAGTTTTCCATAATTAACATAATATTGTTTAATTTCAT
>CAZRIC010000227.1:0-2203 GCA_964600095.1 uncultured Muribaculaceae bacterium | reverse complement strand
CCATAAATAGGGTCAGGTTAGATTTTTCTTTCATTGTTCTTTTGTTTTTAAAATAGGATAATATTGATCTTCTAAAAATTCACCATTATGACAAAGAACACCATCTAATACTTGCAATGTTACATTACTACCTTTTCCATGGGATTCTATATCTTTTAATACACGTACACTATGAACATTATGATTAAACATTCTTCCTGTCTTTTCTACACTAATTCTATTTAAAATAGCTTCCCCAGCATGTCCAAATGGAACATGTCCTAAATCATGACCTAACGCAATAGCTTCTATTAAATCCTCATTTAAATTTAAAGCTCTACCAATTGTTCTAGCAATTTTGCTTACCATCTGAACATGAGTCATACGTTTACTAATATTATCATTATCATTATTGCTGAATACCTGTGTTTTATCTATATACCTAGTATAAGACAAGGAATAAATTATTCTATCTATATCTCTAAAGAAACTAGGTCTCATATCTGGTTGTTCTTCTTCTAAACGAATAGCATCTTTATTATGCGTAGCATATTCTCCCAATAAAGAATCCATTTTATTCATATTTTCAATTACTTCATTCATCACTTAATCCCTCCATATTCTAGGAACTCTTTTACCAATACTACAAATTACCTCATAAGGAATAGTTTCTAAATAATTAGAAATTTCCATTATATGATGATTATCCTTTATAATTTCTACCTTGTCATGTACAGAAATGGTATCATCAATCTCGACAAATAACATATCCATACAAATACGACCAACAATTGGATACGGACGATTATGAATATAAATTGTCCTACCACTATTTTTACGAATAATTCCATCAGCATAACCAATTGGAATTACCCCTATCTTAGTATTTTTAAGTGCCTTATAAGTTCCACCATATCCTAGAGTTTCCCCTTCTTTTAATTCTTGTATTTGAATAATTTCACTAACTAATTTAAAGGTAGATTCAAAATTTATTTTAGATTCTAACAATCCATACATAATAATACCTAATCTACAACCATTTTCAAAACTTCTCTTGGAATGAAATAACATAGCTTCACTTGCACAAATATGAATAATAGAAATATCTTCTTTATTAACAACAATTTCTTCAAACATATCTACTTGGCTTTCCGTAGAAATAGGAGCATTATAAATATGGGTATAAACGCCCTCAACTTGATTTTTTAATATTTCATAAGTCTTTATATAATCCTCTTTTTTAGAAATTCCTAAACGATGCATTCCCGTATCTATCTTAATATGACACTTTACTTTTCGGTTCAGAATGGATTCTGCATATTCTAAGCTAGGAACTGTTATAGTAATATTTTGTTGCTCACATAAATCTAAATAATCAACTGCAATGTATCCTAAACATAAAATAGGAATTGTAGAAAATTGTTTTCTAATTACTAAAGCCTCATCTAAAGTGGCAACTGCAAGATAATTAATACCTGCTTTTAGTAACGTTTCAATAATTTCTTTTCCATGTCCATATCCATCTGCCTTCACTACACCAAAATAATATTGATAAGAAGGCACTTCTTCTATTACCTTCTTAATATTGTTATAAATACTTTTCAAATTAACTTCTACATAAGTATTTCTATGCATAGATCCTCCTACATTAAAGGCGCAAAAATCTTTGCGATTGTTCCAATGATTCTTTTATACCATGGAATATTTTTTAGTTTTTCTTCATCCATAAAATTAGATTTCTCCAAGGTATTAATAAAATCCTTTTTGATATCACCTAATACTTTTGATTTATATATCCAAACAGCATTTTCATAATGATGATATAAACTTCTAAAATCTAAATTAATAGTCCCTACTACTCCGACCTTATCATCACAAATAAATATCTTAGAATGAATAAAACCAGGAGAATATTCATATATTTCTACCCCAGATTTCATAAGAATTGAATAATAAGATTCTGTAATTGCATGAACAATCCATTTATCAGGTATTGCAGGTGTAATAATTTTAACATCTACTCCTCTTTTAGCTGCATTTGTAAGCGCTAAAATAAGTTCATACGTAAGAATTAAATAAGGAGTAGTGATATAGACATAGTCTGTTGCGGTATTAATCATATTTAGATAAACAGTTTCACCAGCAGTCTCCGTCTTTAATGGACTATCTCCATAAGGAGCAAAATAACCATCGCTAGGATACTTTTTCTGTAAAGGTAAATAGG
>CAZRIC010000226.1:0-2212 GCA_964600095.1 uncultured Muribaculaceae bacterium | reverse complement strand
AAGTTAGTCAATAATCCTAAATCATGATAAGCATATTGATCTAATAGACTAGCTATTGCTGCTAAATTAAACTTTCTAACAACTTCTATTGGTAAAAGTCTTTTTTCAAAAAATTCTCCTAACTTTTGAAATTGTTCCTCTGTCAAATAATTGGACAAATCATCGCCTTCTGGTAAATAAACTAAAGATTCATCTGCTGAATCTTGGCTAGCAAGAATATCTACTTCAAAAGCTATTGCATCACTTTCTTGATAAGCTTTCAAAATTTTATCAGTTAAACCATCTATTCTATCATCGCCAATATGAATAGTTCCTAATAAATAAATGCAACTATCTTCATCACAAGCTTCATACAACTGTGGATTTGGTGCAACTTTCTTTACACTTTTATCTGTTGTATGAAAATAATAATATCCCCATACAAAACATAAAATAACTAAAATAACAGCTATTTCACTAATCAGTACTGTTCTTTTCATGTTTCCTCCTATATTCTATATTTCCATAGTAGCACAAATATCTTTGTCTATCAATAAAAAAAGATTTAAAAATCTTCTTTCCAATCTATAAAATGAACTAAAATTTCATTAGAAGTATACAGATATTTTAAAGGAATTAATAAATTAGATTGTTTTTTTTCAAGAAAACCATTCTCTAACAAGTTGTGAATAATCTTAGAATTTAAAAAGTTTTTATGATACTTTTCTTGCAATTTCAGAAAAGATATACCTTCTAATTTTCGTAGTCCTAAAATAAATTCATTTTCTATTTTTTCCTGTTCAGTTAATTGATGAGCTTCTAACACTCTATTTCCCTGTAAATAATGATTCATACTTCTTGTATTTTCATATCTTAAACCATTTACATATCCACTAGCACCTAAACCAAATCCATAATATTCCTCATTATTCCAATAAGTTAAGTTATGTTTTGATTCAAATCCAGGAAGTGAAAAATTACTAATCTCGTAATGATTATAATCTTTTAATTTTTCTTGAATTCTTTCATACATTTTTAAATCTAAATCTTCTGAAATATTTTTAACCTTTTGATTATATAAAACAGTATGTTCCTCAATAATTAAAGAATACGTCGAAATATGAGGAATATTTAAAGATAAGAAACTATTTAAATCATCTTCTAGTTCCTCTATTGTTTCACCTGGAATAGCATAAATCAAATCTACATTAATATTAGAAATATACTTTTTAATCATAGATATTTTTTCTAATATTTCTTTTCTAGTATGTTTTCGATTTAAAAATTTTAAATATTTTTCTTGAAAAGTCTGAATACCTATACTAATTCTATTTACACCAAAAGAAGATAATAACTTTATTTTTTCTTCTGAGATATTTTCGATATTACATTCTACTGTATATTCATAATTTTTCGAAAAATGAAGTTTTTGAACAATAGATAGTAATCTTCTTAACTCTTCTAACGACAAGGAAGAAGGTGTCCCTCCCCCTATATAAATTGTTTCTAATTCTTCCTTTTGATAATTTTCTATTATTTCTTGTTCTAAAGAAAGGAGGTACTTAGAAACTTCTTTTTTATCATAATAAAACTTACAGAAGTCGCAGTAACTACATATATTTTGACAAAACGGAATATGAATATAAGCTGATTTTATCATTTTTTTCTCCTGCTATTTAAAATAATTTCTATTTCTTCTTCTCTCCCCATGTTTCTACTTTGAAAATATGCTTTTAATGATTCTACCATTTCATGAATAGTTTTCATTTTTAGAAATTCAGTATCATCAAAACCATTTTTAATGGCATACATATAAAGAGGATTAATAATATACTTTACGGTTCTATTAATTTTTCTACGATAAGAAGATTGCACATGAATATCTTCTATTTCTGAAATTTCCTCATCTTTTAAATATTGCCATGTATAGTCTATTTCTTCCATTACTTTCTTTTTCCTTTTTCTGGTGGAGGAGTATCTGGATTAGTAGAAGCAAATCGACCATTCAAACGAGGCTGCATACGAGCTGCATAATTTGGTCCATTTGTTCCTTGATTATTTAAAGTATCTGTACGATTTTCAGACAATCTTCTTCTTACATCTTCCAAAATAGTTTGATCTTTCTCAATTGCTTTTAATCTTCTTGTCAAATCATCATAAATAATATCAAAAGTTACTTTTTCATCTTCTCTTCTAATAGCATTCATTTCTTCTACAATCTGTGGGATAGTAA
>CAZRIC010000225.1:1877-2213 GCA_964600095.1 uncultured Muribaculaceae bacterium | reverse complement strand
TAGTAACGACACATTCTCTTCGCACCCTTGGCTTGTAATTGATAACAAAAGAATCTTCTATTTTAGATGGAAGTTCATATTTACAAATTCTATCTCTTTCTATTAGTAGTACTTTCATACTGTTCAACTCCTACTATTCTTCTATTTTAATCTATTAAAATTATATCTAAAAAACTTTATTTTTACAAGATAAATGCGAAGAAAAAAGATAGAAGTTTAGTAAGTTCTATCTTTGATAAGAAACTGTATCTGCTATATCCACTAATTCTCTATGATTGGTAGATATATCATTATAGATCATCGTAACATTTGGTATCCATTCTGAATTAGAAGGAT
>CAZRIC010000225.1:0-1867 GCA_964600095.1 uncultured Muribaculaceae bacterium | reverse complement strand
AATACTTCCAATCTCTTCAATAGTAAAAGCGCCCTTTAGATTATAATTTAAAATTTCCAAAGCAAGCTCTATAAAACCTTCTTCTTTTGTACTAAAGTTCCACCAAGAGCCATTAATTCGTAACCCAGCAGGATTATTAGAATTTAAAAATAGTGGACTATCCCAACCAGTTTCCGCTTGAGTAATCGCATACACTAAAAAAGGATCGACACCTAATAGATTACTATAATATCCAATCTGTTTTCCATAATCTTGAGAAGATTGATAACCATTTTGAATATATAAATCACTAGTATTAATTCCTAAATTACTAGGAAGTTGTTTTGCACATCTTACAAAGTATAAAATTAATTCTTCTTCACTTTCCGCATAGACAACCTCTCCTTTACAAGTAACATTAGGAATAAAACCATTCAAATAACTTTCACTTGTAAAATTGTCAGTAAGCTCAAGTAAACGATTATAAATAACATCAAAATTAACCTGGTAAATGTCACAATATTTTTTTACCATTTGTTTTTGAATACTATTTTCTTCTGAAACTAAATGTAGAGAAAGTTTTGAAATTTCCGAAACCATGTTGGATAATAATTCTGCTTCATTAGTACCAGTTACAGAATTATTATTTATCATGACACTCCCATTTTTATAATCTACACTAGAAAAATTCTGCGTTAAAGTAACAATTTGGTCATATACACTTTGAAAATCAACACCAAATTGTTCACAATAGAGTTCTATTAATTCTACTCTTATCTCCTCTTTCATGTCTTGATTATGTAAAGTTAGTTCATTACTACTTTGCAATAAAGGATAAGAAGACTGCCTAGTCTCAACTTGATAATAGGAAACAGTTTCCTCTAACATGTCATCTGCATGATAATTTTGCACTAAACTATTCATTCCACTAATAGTTACTGCAAGCATAATACCGCCCACAACAACAAATTTAGTAATCCCCATTTTAGCATGATTTCTGTTCTTTCTAGCGCGATGTCTTCCATCATTATATTTCTGGTTAGAATCAAGTCTATATTTTTGTCTAGAAGTAATAGTTGGGGAAATAACTCTATTTTGCGCAATAGTAGGATCGTTATGTATTTTACGTAATTTCATAATTTCTTCATCTGTTAATGGAAACATATTGGCATTTTCTATGTCAAAATAATAACCATTATCTGTTATTTTTAGTGGATCTAATTGTGATAAATTCTTCATGTTTCAGCCTCTTTCTATTGTATATTTATTATATCATAAGAAAAGAAGTGACACAAACACTTCTACCTATCTTCTAATAAATTCTTTCTTTAAAATATATTCTCCATTCATCGCTCCAGTCCCAAGAGCACCAATATCTCTATTGGTTTCAGATTCTAACCAATCCAAATAATTTCTTTGATATCTATTAAAATAATAATCTTCAAAATTTCCACATTGATGTGCATAACTACTATCTAAATGTTGATAAAAATTTAAATAAAGAGCATAAGGAGTATTAATTCTACAATTATTCTTCAACTTTTGAATATCTAAATCATAAAGTTTTCTTTCCATTCTTGTTACCGAAGTTTGTTCAGACTGATCAATAATCGTATTTGGAGGAAACTCACTACTAATCATAGGAAGTTCAATAATTCTACTTTCATATTCACTAAATCCCCTTGATTTATATACTAATCTTTCCAATTCTAAAGCTTCTAATAAAGTAATTTCTTCTATTTTTTTCAAGCGATAACCTATTCCAAATAACTGTTTTAAATAAACTTCTGGACAATGAACCATTAATTTCTTAATTCTTCTAGATTCTAAATGATGGTCATAACATTCCACATCACCTCTACAAGGGTATCCCCCATACATAGAAGCA
>CAZRIC010000224.1:0-2231 GCA_964600095.1 uncultured Muribaculaceae bacterium | reverse complement strand
CTATTTATGAATCAGATATCCCTATCATTAGCGCAGTAGGTCATGAAGTAGATTTTACAATTGCTGATTTTGTAGCTGATCATAGAGCGCCCACGCCAACAGGAGCTGCCGAAATGGCTGTACCAAATATAGTAGATTTAAAAAATTATCTTCATCAACTACAAATTCGTTTAGGAGAAGCTATTATTAAAAAGATTAAATATCAGAAATTGGTATTAGATTCGTTAAAGAATTCTTTTGTAATTAAAAGCCCTATGATTATGTTTGATAATAAACGACAAGCACTCGATTTGTTGCAAGAACGATTACAAAACGGAATGAATTCTTATTTAGAAAATAAAAAAATAAATTTAGAACAGTATCGAAAAAATTATGTATTAAACCATCCTGAAAAGCTATATGAATCTAAGAAAGAAAATTTAAATCAGCACAAAAAAAATTTGGTTCGTCTAGTTACAGGAATTGTAGAAAAAAATAAAATAGAATTGTATCACAATATTCAAAAGTTAGAGCTTGTAAACCCACTTGGGGTTTTAAAAAGAGGTTATTCTGTTTCTTATATAAATGGAATGGTAATAAAAGGAATAGAAGATGTTTCTATAGGAAATAGGATGGAAGTAAAACTTTTTAATGGACAAATAGAAGCTAAAGTAGAAGCAGTAAAGGAGAAATAAAATGGCAAAAGAAAAAGAAGCAAAATTTGAAGAAAAAATGCAAGAGTTAGAAAGTATTATCAATGAATTAGAAAATGGAGAAGTGGATTTAGATGCTTCTATTGAAAAATATACCAGAGCAATGAAATTAGTTGGGGAATGTGATGAGAAGTTAAAAAGAATAGAAGATCAAGTAAATCAGATTGTCAAAGAAGATGGTTCTTTAGAACCATTTACAAATGAGACTATAGAAGAATAGTCTTTTTCTTTGCTTTCTTATGAAATCTATGTTATAATACATGTCGTTTTAGGAGGGTTTTTATGAAGATTACATTAAGCTTAATAAATAATAAAAGAAGCATTTTTCAATTTCAAGATGTTAGAGCAACTACTTCCTCTTTTTCAAAAACATTTTCTCAAAATTATGCTTTACAAAAAAATTATTATTATTTAGAAAAAGCATTAGAAATTCCATTTGGAGATTCTATTGTAGAAGATAATTTTACTATTTATAATATAGATTTATTAAGTCCAGATTTTATGTCTGCTTTAAAACTAGGAATGCATAATAGATGGAATTCTAAATTGCAAGAAGCTTTTGATCCAGCTATCAATCCTTCTTTTTATGAAGAATTACTTACGCAAGAAGATTTAGAAAAAATTCAAGCAACCTTATATGCTATTTATAGACGGTATGGGGAGCATGGATTAACAGAAGCAAGAGGTTTAAATCTTGCTCATGCTATTTGTGACTCTACACATTTCATTGAAATAGAAGATCCAGATAATAAATACGATTTAGAATTATCTAGTAGTAAAGATAAAAAAGTACTGTATTTAGATGATGATATGTTTGATCCTATCGAAAGAGCATTAGAAGCCCTTGGATGTGATGCTCTTATTTCTTGTCAAAATGAAAATATTAAAAGTGCTTTATTTGCAATGCCTTACTTATTATATAGAAATTCTAATATGGTTAGTCCACATGAAATTCGAATGATGATAAAAGAGATAGAAGCGAGAATGGAAGAAGAACCTATTTCCTTAGAATTAGATAGAACTTCCTATTTGCAAGCACTTGAAATATGTAAAGAAATTTTTGTAAGAAATAATGAAGATATTCTTCCAAAGAGAAAAGATTTACGTCAATATCAAAAAAAAGAAAATATTTAATAATCTTATAAGGAAATAAAAGGGGATGTCGAAATTTCCTTTTTTTCATAAAAAAATAGTTATTGACAAATAGTCTTATTTGCACTATAATGAATTCATAAGCGTTTTGACGTGGGAGAAGTAAAAATAAAAACGAGTTTAAGCGAGTTAGATATGGTGAGAGCTAACAATAACGATTATTTTGAATAACACCCACTAGTTGTTAAGCTGAAATAATAGTAAGTTTAATCGGAAGTAATCCGTTACCACATTACACAACTTTAATAGAAGTTGATAAAGAGGTCAAGAAATTGACAATTTGGGTGGCACCGCGGATTAGATTCGTCCCATAATAGGACGAAATAGTATATTTGCTCAATTAGCTCAGTTGGTAGAGCATCCGGCTGTTAACCGGCAGGTCGTAGG
>CAZRIC010000223.1:0-2277 GCA_964600095.1 uncultured Muribaculaceae bacterium | reverse complement strand
CAACTACATTAAATGAATATAGAAAATACATAGAAAAAGATGGCGCACTTGAACGTAGATTCCAGAAAGTTTTAGTGTCAGAACCTAATGTTATGGATACCATTACAATATTACGTGGATTAAAATCCCGTTTTGAAGTATTTCATAGTGTAAATATAAAAGATAAAGCATTAGTTGCAGCTGCTACCTTATCAGATCGTTATATTACTGATAGATTCTTGCCAGATAAAGCGATTGATTTAGTAGATGAAGCATGCTCTACTATTAAAGTACAGATGGATTCTGTACCAACAGAATTAGATACATTAACTCGTAAAATTATGCAATTAGAAATAGAACTTCAGGCCTTAAAAAAAGAAAAAGATGAAATTTCTAAAAAACGTGTTGAAGAGATAAAAGAAAAATTAAAAGGAATGAAAGAGGAAGAAAAAAGTTTACGTGATAAATGGGAAGAGGAAAAGAGTACATTATCTAAAATAAATGCTAAAAAAGAAGAAATTGAAAAGACGACTTTTGAGTTAGAACAAGCAGAAAATAATTATAATTTAGAAACGGCTGCCCGTTTAAGACATGGTGTACTGCCTACTCTTAATAAAGAGTTAGAAGAGTTAAGAAGCGCTACTAATCAGCAAATTTTAAGTGATGAAGTAACAGAAGAAGATATTGCTGCAGTAGTATCAAAGTGGACCCATGTTCCTGTTTCTAAACTTGTCGGTGGAGAAAGAGAAAAACTATTAAATCTAGAAGAGAATTTAAAACGTAGAGTAAAGGGGCAGGATGAAGCTTTAAAATTAGTAAGTGAAGCAATTATAAGAGCTCGTGCAGGAATTAAAGATCCAAATCGTCCAATTGGTTCTTTCATGTTTTTAGGACCTACTGGTGTAGGTAAGACAGAAGTTGCTCGTTCTCTTGCAGAAGAATTATTTGATGATGAAAGACATATGGTACGTATTGATATGAGTGAATATATGGAAGCTCATAGTGTAGCTCGTTTGGTAGGTGCTCCTCCTGGTTATGTAGGATATGATGAAGGTGGACAACTAACAGAAGCAGTTAGAAGAAATCCATATAGTATTGTACTATTTGATGAAATCGAAAAAGCTCATAGAGATGTATTCAATATTTTGCTTCAAATATTAGATGATGGTAGAATTACAGATTCTCAAGGAAGGACAGTAGATTTTAAAAATACAATTATTATTATGACTTCTAATTTAGGTAGTGAATATATTCTAAATGGGGAAGAGAATGGTGAAGACTTAGTTTTAAATGAATTAAAACGTAATTTTAGACCAGAATTTATTAATCGTATTGATGAAGTAATTATATTTAAATCATTAACAAAAGAAGTAGTATATGAAATTGTAGACAAAATTATAAAAGAAATAGAACATCGACTAGAAGATAAAAAGATAACATTAACTCTTACAGATAAAGCAAAAGAGTATATTATTGAAGAGTCCTTTGAACCAGAATATGGGGCACGTCCTATTAAAAGATTCATTTCTCGTAATTTAGAGACTTTGATTGCTAGTAATTTGATTATGGATAATATTAAATTTAACTCTGAAATTATTGTTGATGTAGATGAAAATGGATTTTATTTAAGAGAAAACAAATAAAGTTTTCTCTTTTTTATGGTATAATGAAAAAAATAGGAGTGGTGTAGTGTGAAAGATATAAAAACGATATTTCTTTTTCTCCTTGCTTTTATAACGATTGGATTACTATTTGTAAGTGAGATAAATTTTCACTCTATTGCAACAGATTCTGGCTTTGATACAAGCTATGATTCTGGTGGATCTTCTGGAGGTTATTCAGGTGGATCTAGTAGTAGTGGATTTGATAGTAGTTATAGTTCTGGTGGCTCTGGGGATTTTACTCTAGGCGATATGGTGGTTATAGTAGGAATTCTTTTTATAGTCGTTGTTTTAGCAATAGTAGAATCTTATGTTAGAAAATATTTAGAAAAAAAACATATGGCTAATCGCGTTAATTTTATATTAAACGGTACTTTTCTTTTCCTTTTTGTAACTTTCTTTGCAGCAATGTTTATAGTAGTTGTTTTAACACTTTCAGGTATATTAAGAGTTCTTTGTTTCCTTTTTGTTATTTTTTGTTGGCTACTTGCTATTGTGGGTATTTTCAAACAGTTATTAAATGTTTATGGCAAGAAAATTAAGATAGAGAAAATAGATACTAAAATAAGCAAAATGAAAAAAATGGTACGCAGAGAACCTTTAGAAAAAAGATTATCTGATCAAAAAGTATTACAAG
>CAZRIC010000222.1:0-2316 GCA_964600095.1 uncultured Muribaculaceae bacterium | reverse complement strand
ATGCTTAGGTGTAGCATTTTCTTTATATCGTCATAGATTGGTATCCAAAAATTAATATTTCTACCTAAAATATTTTCATAAAATCTAGATTGACTTTCGTGTAATCCATAAAATCCACGAACTTCATTTCCATATTTTAATAAATTAGGACTGATATTTTGCTCGAATATTCCATGACCTCCTTCATGGATAATGGTAGTACAAAAATCATAGGGATTATTTCCATGCTTGAAAGCAATTCTTACATCGTTTGGACCCATTGTTCCAGTAAACCCGTGGGGATATATTCCAAGGGAACCTCTATCCATATCAAATCCAATATAGTTTAATAAATATTCTGCACAATCTAATAATTCTTGTTTATTGAAATCTATTTTAGGAGAATCATTTTTAGAATATACTTTTGTAGGGATGAGTGGTAGAAGCCTTTGTTTTAACTGTTCAAATAATGGATCAATTATAGAACTTGTCATTCCTGTTTCATAGTGATTTAACATGACATCATATAGATTGGTAGTATTGTTATCTAAAAATCTATAATACTGTTTTGTCATTTCAATAATATCTTTTAAGTAAGGTTTAAATAATTCATAATCATTTTGTTCTTTTGCTTCTCTCCAAGCTATGTTAGTCTTTTTTTTAAGTTCACTATATTTTGTATAAAATTCAATAGGGACTTTTTTATTTTCTTGATAACGTCTCCATAAAGATTGGATATATCGACGTTCAGCTTCCTCTATATTACTAAAATCAGTATCATTTATTACGTTTGATAATAAAGTTTCATATTTCTTAGAAGTGATAAGTTCAAATAATTTGCTTTCATAATTAGTAATTAGTTCGATTAAACCTAGTTGTGATTTTTTAGGTGCATTAATTTTTAATTCCCATCTTAATAAATTGATGGTATATTCAAGATTTGATATTTCCTTTTGATATTCTAATAATTGTGTTAGTGTATTCATAAATTCTCCTTTTTAAGTATTTTTATTATTATACCATAATTTATTTGTTAATTTGAAAATGAAAAATTTATAATTAGAAAAAATAATAAAAATGATATCTAGTGTTTTTGGCAATTTGCCTGTTTTTATAGAGTAAAAATGATAAAATTATGGTTAATATGTGAATGATTTAATTGATAAAATTGTAATAGTAAAGCGGGATGGTAAGAATGAAAAATATTGTATTATGCGGTAGCATGAAAGTAAAAGATAAAATTTTAGAAGTTGAGAAATCTTTAAGAGAGCAAGTATATAATGTATTATTGCCTAAAGAGTGTATGGAAGGATTACCAAAAGAAATTGCTTCCAGGGCTCATTTTAATCGTATTGTAGCTCCAGAAAACGATACTGTTTTAATTGTAAATGCGACTAAAAAAGGAATAAAAAATTATATTGGACTTAATAGTTTTGCGGAAATAGCTTTTGCTTTTTTCTATCATAAAAATATTTTTGTTCTTAATGATTTTTATGAACCTTATTTAGATGAATTAGAAGGTTGGGGAGTAAAAGCACTTCATGGTGATTTAAAAAATCTTGAAGAAAATAACTACATGATTAATAAAAAAGTAGGCTAGAGAATGTTTTAATTAGTATCAAAATATAAACCGTCAGGAAATCAACTAGAAGCATAAGCTGCTAAAACAGATACCTATATTGAACTCGATGCCTTGATGAACTTAGACATTATGTTAGCAGTGCTTTATTAAAGAGAAAAGATGTTATTGGAGTAGCATCTGCTACTCCAGGTCAAGATGGAATAGCAGGAGGATTAGAACCAGGGCTTGGGATTTCCTATAAAGGCATTGATGGCGGAATGTCTATGTAATTTCTATAAAATTAGATAAGAATAAAGAAGCAAGGTAATATTAGTAGTTACCTTGTTTTTACATGGTAAAAATGATAAAATTAAGTAGTATTTTTTATTATTTAAATTTTGATCTAAAAACTGAAATTTGTGGTTTTCATTTGCTTTAAGATTTACTAAGCATTTTGATTAGGTTAATAGTAAATAAATAATAATGAATGGAGGCATAAAAATGTTTGAATTGGTATCAAAGTATGAACCATCTGGTGATCAGCCGGAGGCTATTGAAAAATTAGTTAATGGTATTAAAAGTGGGGAAAAACATCAAGTACTATTAGGCGCAACAGGAACAGGAAAAACATTCACAATTGCTAATGTTATAAAGGAAGTAAATAAACCTACTTTAGTTTTAGCGCATAATAAAACATTAGCAGGACAATTATATGGAGAATTAAAAGAATTATTTCCAAATAATGCAGTGGAATATTTTGTATCATATTATGATTA
>CAZRIC010000221.1:0-2337 GCA_964600095.1 uncultured Muribaculaceae bacterium | reverse complement strand
TAATTCTATCTTTTCTCTAAAAACTTTAAATAATTTTCATAACGACTAGGTAAAATGTCACCATTTTTATAGGCTTCTTTTACCCCACATTCTTCCTCATTTTGATGCATACAATCACGATATTTACAAGAATCACTATAACTTTTGAATTCGATAAATCCATCACGGATAGCAATATTATCATAATCCTTAAAATCTAAGGCACTAAAACCTGGAGTATCTGCTACTAAACCACCATATAAAGAAATTAATTCCACATGACGAGTAGTATGTTTTCCACGTCCTAATGCTTGAGATACCTCACCTGTTTTTAAATCTAAGCTAGAATCTAACATATTGAGAAGTGTACTTTTTCCAGCACCACTTTGTCCCGCAAAAACAGTTACGTTATCTTTTAAAATTTCTTTGATACTTGGATCATCATTATTATATACAGCATATCCTATCTTTCGATAATAATCTTGATATTTTTTTATTTCTTCTTTTACTTGTTCTGATACTAAATCTAACTTTGTAAAACAAATAATAGGCTTAATATGATTATATTCTATAGTAACCAATAATTTATCCAATAGATTAGAAGAAAACTCTGGTATTTCTACACTATTTACTATAAGAGCTTGTGTTACATTAGCAATACTAGGTCTTATTAATTCATTTTTTCTTTTCTCTATTTCTAAAAGATACTTATTTTCATAATCAATGATTACAAAATCACCTACTAAAGGAGTAATTCCTAGATTTCTAAATTTTCCTCTAGGTTTACAAACAATAATTTCTTGTCCTATATCAACAAAATAATCATTACTTAATTGTTTAACAATTCTTCCAGTCTTATTCATTTTCACCAAGGTTTGGATTATCGTTTGAATTATCATTTGTTGGCGGATCTACTGGTTTCACTTCTGGCTTTTTAGCAATTGTAAGAGTTAATGTTACTCCCTCTTTTACTTCTCCGCCTTCTTGTCTTCCCTGCTCTATAACAATACCTTCTTTATGAGTACTATCTTCTTTTTCTTCAAATTTACAAGTAATCTTATTATCATCACAGAAAGTTTGTGCTTTTTTCTTATCCCATGTACCATCTGTAAAATCTGGATAAATAGTAATCAAAGTTGCATAGGTAAGTTCGATTACACCGCCCTCTTTTAATCTTGTTTGTGGATCTTTATTTTGAGAAATTATCATTCCCTCAAAAGCATCTTCCCAATCTTCTTGCTCTGTTGAAACCTTTTTAGGAATAACGACTACTTTAAGCCCTGCTTGTTCAAGTTCTAACTGTACTGTATTATAATGTCTTCCTTTATAATCCTCAATCACAATACCAGTAAGTCCTGAAGAAACAATGACTGTAACAGTAGAACCTTTCTTTACTTTACTATTTACTTTTTTGTCCTTATAACCAATAACATAGCCTTCAGCAATATCATCACTTGGTTCTTCTTCATAATCAATTTGAAGATCTAAACTAATTAATTTTTGTTCTACTACTTCTTTACTTTTTTCAGCGATAGAAGGAAGTTCAACATCCTCATTTCTTGGTAGCAAGAAATAAACTGCAAGTAGTCCAAAAACAACAAATAATAAACAAATAGTAATTCCTATAATAGTTGCTGTCTTTAGTTTTTTTCCTTCTTTCTTTTTCTTCTTCACTACTTCCACTTCCTCAGTTTCTTCTTTATCGATATCTTCTTTTTCTTGTTTACTTTCTTTTAACTTATCAAGTTTTGGCAATGCCTTAGTTTCCTCTAAATCATTTTCTGGATATTTATATACTAACCTTTTATCTGATTTTCTTTCATCAGATAAAGCTGTTTTTAAATCTTCATGCATTTCTGCTACAGAATCATAACGATTTTTAGGATTTTTAGCACATGCTTTTAAAACAATATTTTCTATACTTTGTGGAATTAATTCATTTTGAGCACAAAGACTTGGAATTTTCTCTTTCATTTGTTTAATAGCAATTTCTACTGCATTTTCTCCCTTGAATGGCAACTTTCCTGTTAAACATTCATACATTAAAATACCTAATGAATAAATATCACTTTTAATAGTAGCACCACTACCATTTGCTTGTTCTGGTGGTAAATAATGAACAGAACCCATTACAGAATTTGTCTGAGTAAGTTCTGTACTATTCATAGCTATTGCAATTCCAAAATCAGTAATCTTTACTCTACCATCTTCTAAAATCAATACATTTTGTGGCTTAATATCTCTATGAATTAAATAGCTATCATGCGCACAAGCAATCGCACTCGTTAATTGAAGCATAATATCCACTGTTTCTGTTAAAGATAAACCACCACGCTTTTTTATTAGGCTCTTTAAAGT
>CAZRIC010000220.1:0-2346 GCA_964600095.1 uncultured Muribaculaceae bacterium | reverse complement strand
CAGCATACATATCAGTCCACTCATAGTTTTCACCATTAGCCGCATCTTCTAAATTAACTGAAGTAGTTGGTACTTCTCCATCATGTAATAATTTAAACCACATTTTAGCATGCTCTTTTTCATTGTTAGCTGTTTCTTCAAATATAGCCGCAATTTGTTCATAACCCTCTTTTTTAGCTTTTGAAGCATAATAAGTATATTTATTTCTAGCTTGACTTTCTCCTGCAAAAGCAGCCATCAAATTAGCTTCTGTTTTTGTTCCTTTTAGATCCATATTTTTCTAACTTCCTTTCCAATATTAGTTATTTACTAGTAGTTTTTACTACCAACAATAGTATAGCACATCAAATTTAAAATAACAATAAAATTTTAGTTCCACTCTAATACTTGATAGTCCTCTGTAATTACATAATTTTTCTTTTCGCCGAATAAATTACACTCTACTATTATGAAAAGAGGGGTAATCGTTAAATATAACGGATTTATATTTTTCTTTAGAGCAGAATAATCAAGATAAGAGGTAAATTCTTTCCACTCTTTCGATTCTTCTAGTTCTTCTGAAGGAATGTCTTTAACCTTATTTGCAATTGTTACTAATACATTTTTTACATCTTCAGAAGATAATTCTTGAATAGGCATACTCTCTACTTTAAAAAATGTAAGCCAATTATTTTTTTCGAAAGATTCTTCAATATTTTCAAACTCCTTTTTAAAAAAATACTTTAAAAATTGGGCATTTAAATAATCTTTTTTTTCTAAACATTCTTCTTTTTTCTCTATAATAACTTTTGTTAGTAACTCTTTTCTTTCTACTTCTGATAACTCAGTACTATTAAAAATAGAATTGTATTCTAATAATTCACCGCTAAAAAATTTACCTAACAGACCGAGTTTAAATGTACCTTCAAAAAACCAACTATTTTTATGAAAAATAGTAATAGGAACTTCTTCCTTTTTTTCTCCCTTTCTTCTCCTATATAATAAATAATCTAAATCCAATAGTTCTATATAACGATTATTATCTAAGGAAATAGTAACAAAATCTAATGTTTTTTGGAATTCTTCTGTAAGAGAAGCCATTGTTTTTTTCTTCAAATCTATTCCCTTATATAAATAGTTAATAGCATTTTTTTCAATTAAATAAAGATATTTTAAAACTCTATTATTCTGATACTTTTTCTGTATTAAGGGTTCTAAACTTATTAAAAATAAATACATTTGATAATACTCTGTAATATCATTCCTTGTATATCCAGATAACTTCCAAACATAATTGTCTTGATATAAATAAATAAAATCCTGATATTCATAAAATAGCTGTTGACGATCCGTTTTAAAAGTATCTAAACATTCAGATACTTCTTTCAATTCTTCCATCTGTTTTTCAAATTCTTCTAAAGATTCTCTTCTATATTCTAATAAATATTCTTTTTCTTTTTGAAAAGAAAGTACCCCTTCTACTTCTGAATTATGCTTAGAAGTAGAATAATTTATAATATAATCACTAGATAGAAGCATTCCATATTTATTATCAAAAAATTTAATAAGGTGCCACTGCCAAGGATTATCCTTTATTTTTAAGTAAAAAAAGTCATTTCCATAATTAATTTTTTCTAGTTCATAATTTCCTTCATGATTTTCTATAATACTAGAAACAAATTCATATTTATTTTGTTCATCACTTTTTTGGATTGACTTTGTTTCCTTTAATTCATCTGGTGCCTCATGATTATAAATTTTGTTCATCGCTTGCTGTTCTAAAATATCTGTATTCATATCTGAACCCCTTCCCAATTTTATTATAGCATGTTTTAAAATTGATTAGAAGCATCTAACATCCCCCCTTTTACAATTTAATAATTTTTAATATTTTTTATATTTTTTCTTAAAAAGGGCATGACATAATAAAATATAGATTACTTTTTATTCTTGTTTTGGTAAAATATAAATGGAGTTGATAATATGTCAAAAGTTTTAATTGTAGATGATGAAATGGACATTGCAGAACTAATATCGGATGTCCTAACAGATGAGGGTTTTGAAACTACTATTAAAAATAATGGAGAAGAAGCAGTAACGATTGCAAACCAAGAAAAATTTGACTTAATTATTTTAGATATTATGATGCCTAAAATGAATGGAACAGAAGTCTGTACACAAATTAGAGATAAGGTAGACTGCCCTATCATATTTGTAACTGCAAAAACACAGTTATTAGATAAATTAGTTGGTTTTGAAATTGGTGCAGATGATTATATTACAAAACCCTTTACAATTGAAGAATTAGTTGCGCGAGTAAAAGCTCACATTAGAAGAACAAATCGAGCTAATAAACAAAATCAAAAT
>CAZRIC010000219.1:0-2379 GCA_964600095.1 uncultured Muribaculaceae bacterium | reverse complement strand
TTACCATTTTGTTTCTAAAATGGCATCTATTGTATGTGTTAATAAGAAACTTGTTGCTTGTCCTGTTGTTAACGTTGTCGTTGTCTCTGCTCCCAATGTTGAGATTCTTATACTTACTTTCGGTGGTTCTTCATATACATCCGCTATATATATGTGATATTGATGTTGTAACGTCGCATCATGCGCAAACCTTCTTATAAAGCTTGCTACAAATACTTCTCTGTCTATTCTTACTGTCCCATCATGCCTATATGCTGCTAAATCTAACGCATCATACATTGCTGCTTCTGATGTCTCTTTTAACAACTCATAGTTATGATCTCCTGTATTTGTTATGTTCTGAAAGAAGAATACTAGAAACATTGATACTATTCCTAATACTACTATCATTACTCCCCAAAACGATTCTCTCACTCTCTATCACCTTGCCCATCTGATCTCTGGAAATTGATAACTTCCATGACATCCATTCGCTAATACATCTTCTGCTCTTCCTTGCGTATCATCCACTGTTAAACAAGTCCCATATAATTTATTTCCATATTTTCCTAATTTCAACTCTGATATAAATTCACTCGCACAATATTTCTCATTATCTCCTGCACATTTTACATTATCAAATGATGTATATGCATCTCCTTCTCCTGAAAAACTCTGAGTGTCTTCTCTTATCTTTTGAATTGTTCCTACATCTAAGAATATCTCATACATCGCTAAATTCTCTTGTCCATTTCTGTCTCTTTCATAGATATCTGATTGCAAAATTTCTTGAATATCTTGATCTCCCGTAAGAGTTCCCCAGTTACTTCCAATATTTCTTCCATGACCATCTTGTCCTGGAAATGCTTTTGTTATATCATCTCCATCTTGTAATAATCCTACTAATCTATAAGCTACATCGATTCCTATTAGTTTTCCATCTGGAGTTTCATTCTTTTCTTCATCGCAGTACTCTGGTGAATCATAAATTAATATTCCACTATCATCATACCTACAATCATATCCAAACATATCATTATTTACTTCATATGTACATACATAATCAAATCCCTTTTTCGCTGCTGCATTTTCAACTGTTCCTGGTCCAAAATGTCCGTCTGGTTGATTATATGGTTTATCTATTTTTACACTTCCATTATCTCCTATTGTTGATACTGCTACTGCCATCTCATACTTTCCACTTGGTAATGTAAAGGCTGTTGGTAATCCAAATCCTATTGAATAGAAGTATACATCTTCTTCTGACATATTTTTCTTTTCTTTTAAATTCATCATTGTACTATCTGTTTTTAATGAGAACCATGTGAATTCTTCTTCTGGATATTTATATGTCCATTCACCTTTCATATCCCATGTTACTTGGTCACAGTTTAATACCTTTTCTACTTCTGATTCACAATGTGATGCTAACTTACTTCCTGAACAATTATATCGATATACTGTTTCCCATTTACATGTACTTGTATTTACATTCTTTGTTATTATGGTTGGATCTTTTGAATCTTCTCTAATTAACAATGAATCATCGCTTACTGGATTCATCGTAAACTTTCTTGTATTTGGATTACTATATGCACCATTCATTGGCTCTTCAAAGTTGAAATTAATTGTTGTATCATATACATATTTTATACTATTTGTACATTGTTTTATTTTATCTAATAATGGAGTTTCATTATTTTTCGCTGCTGTTGAATTACTTGATGCAGAATCTCTTTGTCCTGCTAATGAACTCTTTACATTACTTATTACTGTTCCTAGTGAATCTCCTACCATACATACTGTAGAACTTGCCCCTGCTGATTGAGTAACATGTTTCTCCCAGTTTCCTGATCCTTCTGCTCCATTATAGTGACTTTCATGTGCCCATGCTGAAGATTGTTCTCCATAAACATCACATACAAAATAACTCTTTCCATCTGAATCTGTTTCAGTATGCCCAGAAACACAACATTCTGATGGTCCACTCGTATATATGTTATCTAAGGCTTCTTCTGCTGCTCCTTTTCTAATATACTCATCTACTAATCTTTTCTCATTAGCTCTATATACGTTTTCCCACTTCTTATATAGATATCCTTCTCCACTTAAGCCTTCTCCAACTCTTTTTCTATTACTACAATGTTTCTCTATTTTAATTTTTCCATAGATTCCATCTCTTCCGCCATTGATGCCCCATCCAAAGGTTTGTCCTGCCTTAACACTAGTAACTTTTGTTGGAAAATTAGTTTCTACAGATTCGTAACAAAATACTTTACAATATTCTGAATTTCCTACTATTCCTCCATAATCTGATATTCTTGGATCTACTCCTGCATAAGGACTTCCTGCTGGGTTAGGCAATGCTTCATGACCTGTATTTTCTGAACTGTATACCTT
>CAZRIC010000218.1:0-2382 GCA_964600095.1 uncultured Muribaculaceae bacterium | reverse complement strand
ATCAGATTCTGATATAAAGAAAGAAATAATTGTTTTTGGAAAGAATTGAAACATAATATTGAATACTAAACCAATAATAAATCCAATAAACATTACCCTTTTTAAAGCTGATCTTACTCTTTCATAATTACCAGCTCCATAATTAAATCCAATAATTGGTTGTACTCCTATGGCTATTCCTAAAATACTAGATACGTATAAACTGTTAACTTTAGAAATAATTCCATAGACAGAAAGTGGTATATCGCTACCAAACTTACTATCTACCCCATATTTTGTCATCAAATTATTCATGACAACAAATAGTAATAATACTGTCATTTGCGTAATAAAACTAGATAAACCTAAAGATAAATTTTTTCTTAATGTTGGTGTAATCTTATAATCTTTTTTCTCCATCTTAACAGATTTAATTTTCTTTAAATAGAAAACTGCTATTAAGAATGATACAAACTGTCCAATAATAGTAGCCCATGCTCCACCAGAAACACCTAAATCAAGTCCCCAATCTAAGATAAAAATAGGATCTAATATTAAATTGATAATAGCTCCTACCATAAGACAAACCATAGAATATTTTGGAGAACCATCTGCCCTTATAATAGAAGATAAACCACTATAAATTATCATGAAAGGTGCACCTAATAAAATAATTCTACCATAGCTCATAGCATAAGGATAAACACTTTCTGTACATCCACAAAGTCTCACTAAAATAGGTAAGAATAATTCTCCTAATAATGCTACTAAAATAGAGATAGAAATAAGTGCTACTACTGAACTTCCAATACTTTTTTTAGCTTCCTCGTAGTTCTTCTCTCCTAATCGTAAACTTAAATTAGCCGCACATCCATTTCCAATTAAACCTGCTATGGCATTACAAACAATTACTAATGGAAATATTACATTAGTTGCCGCATTTCCTAGTGTTCCTACTCCTTGTCCAATAAATATTTGATCAACAATATTATAAATAGAATTAATTAACATACTGATAATACAAGGAATAGAAAATGCTAATAATAGTTTTCCAATTTTCTCATGACCTAGATCCAATGTTTTCATAAACTCCTCCTTTTAACGCATAAAAAAGACGTAATCCGTTCAACTGGATTTACGCACTTTTCTTCAATGCCACACATTGACTTAACCATTATAACACAAAATTTCGAAAATGGTATCATTTTTTTACTTCTTTTTCTATCCACATCATAATAACCTTTACAATATAATCTAATTCTTTTTGAGTTATTTCTCTTCCTTTGGGAATATGGTGCCACTTTTCTAAACATCCACGGCAACAAGTAGCAGTTGCATGTTGTGCTATAAAAACAGGATGCCCTTTCATAGGAGTTTGCTTTCCGTCATTAGGAATAGAAGCAGGTACTAATCTTTTCTCTAAAAATTCATAAGCATGTTTTCTAATCTCTGGTAATCCTTTTTTTTCAATATATTCTAAATCTTTCTGTTTTAGAGAAAAACTGCTTCTAAATTTGGAATTATTCAGACTTTTTAATATATTCTCTACCTGATACATATTGTCTTTCCTTTAAATAATTGAAGAAATCTTTTAATGGACCATCTTGAAATCTATTTCGATCAATTTCTGTTTGATGAAACTCCTGAAATAATTCTGGTCTATTATATTCTTCACTATAATTAGAAGATTTCATTACAGCATCCACTTTATCTACCTGAAATAAAAACTGTGCTGTAGGAGTTTCTCTTCTTTCATATTCATCCCATAAAGAATAGTAATAAGAAGCTACTTCTGGACTTAGATGCGCTAAAATATTTTTAATAGCAGCCATCTCTGCTTCATGTTTTCTTCTTCTATCTTCTTCTGTATTCACATGAATAATAGGAATATCCCCTACTATCGTTTCTGCTAAATCATGAAGAAATGCCATAGGCGCTAATTTTATCATATCAATATCTGTTAATCCTAATTCATAAACAAAGGTATGAGAAAGCATTACCACTTGTAATGTATGATCAGAAACAGACTCTAATCTTTCTGCTGGTACATGACGCATTACCCAACCAGTTCTAAGTAATTGGTTTAATTTGGTATATTCTTTGTAAAAAGATAAAATTCCTTCATATTTTTGTTTTAAAGATTCCATTTACATCACCGCTTGTTATTCTAACACATTATCTAAAGAAATAAAACCATTTCTACTCCATAACCATAAAGCTGTATGAATATCGATAGGCTTATATTTTGTTCCTACAAATAATTCATTCCATCTATCAATAACTAGTTGTTGAACATCACTTCTTCCCATTTCTTCTTCTGTAATAAGACCTAACTTGCAAGTAGATTTCACGACATGAGTATCAGGTGCAACATTTAAATCTCCTAAATTCTTGTAATCTCTA
>CAZRIC010000217.1:0-2413 GCA_964600095.1 uncultured Muribaculaceae bacterium | reverse complement strand
TAAGAAAAAAAATAAATTAATTGGTATTCCAATTATGATTGAAGAAAAGGCAAGAATAAATAGCCAATTGAAAGATGAATTTATTAAATCTAATTTAAATACAAAGGAATATATAGAAGAAAAGAATAGAATACCCTTTGAAATATTGATTATACATAAAAATCATCCAGTATATGTAAAAGGCTATAGTACAAGTCATAAAAATTGTGAAGTGTCAAACGCAAAAGAACTAAAAATTCCAAAGAAAAAAATGTTAGAATGGAAATATGTATTGAATAAAATATTGAATAATAAAGCACTTCCTAGCGATAAAAGGTTTGATGAAAATGCACTTTTAAACATTTCTAATGAAATTTTGTTATTTTTATTAGATATGAAAAAGGATTATCCGTTATTTCAAAATGAAATAGAAAAAATACAAAATAAAATATGTTATCAAAAATTGAATCAAGAGCAAATTGAAAAGTTAATAATTGAAATATTAAAAATTTATTCTTGTAACAGTATAAATGCAAATTTAAGTGATTTTGAGTTAGGGGACAGAATTGGAAGATTATCAGGGGTTAATATTGATAGTGGAATTATTATTAACAAATCAGTAACTGGTTTAAGGAGTAGAAAGTATGAGTTTTAGAACAGTAGTAATTACCAAACACTCTAAAATTAGTTATAAAAATCGCTTTTTAGTAGTAAAACAGGGGATAGATGAGAAATATATTCATTTATCAGAGATTGATACTATTATTGTAGATTCTATCTCTGTTTCTATTACTTCATACTTGCTAAAAGAATTATCAGAGAATAAAATTAATATCATTTTCTGTGATGATAGGCATAATCCTTTTGGAGAATTAAAAAGTTTTTATTTTAGCCATAATTCTAGTAAAAAGATAATTTCACAATCTAAATGGAGTTCTAAGAAAAAAGATATGTTATGGAATGAAATAGTTAAAAATAAAATTATGAATCAAGCATTATTGTTAAATAAAATAAAGTCTGAAAATTATAATTTAGTATTAAGTTATGTAGAAGAGGTAAAATCAGGAGATAAGACAAATAGGGAAGGTCATGCAGCTAAAGTATATTTTAATTCTTTATTTGGAAAAAATTTTGTTAGAAACGATTCTGATAGTATTAATGCTGCATTAAACTATGGTTATGCGGTATTATTATCTACAATCAATAAAGAAGTGATTAATAATGGATATTTGACTCAGTTAGGAATTCATCATAAAAATGAGTTTAATGAATTTAATTTATCTTGTGATTTAATGGAGCCATTTCGAATTATTATTGATAACTTTGTATATTTTAATAGGACTAGAGAATTTGACTCTAATTATAAATTAGCTCTTGTAAATCTTTTTAATGATAAATTTAAATACAATGGGAAGAATTATACTTTAAAAGATGCTTTGAAGTTATATGTGAAGAATACGTTAGATTGTATAGAGAAAAACACAGATTACAAAGGTTTTATGTTTTATGAGGGATAGGGCTATGAGAACAATCGTATTTTTTGATCTTCCTAACATATATGCAAGAGATAAAAAAAATTATTTGCAATTTAGAAAATACTTATTAAATGAAGGATTTATCATGTTACAAGAATCTGTTTATTCTAAAATTACTTTAAATTCTCAACAATGTCAGTTGTTAATTGAAAGATTAAGAAAAAAGGCTCCTAAAAAAGGACTAATTCAAGTTTTGACAATCACTGAAAAACAATACGCACAAATAGAATATATTATAGGTGAACCTAATACTAAGATTATTGATAGTGAAGAACGGTTGGTGGTTTTATGATTTTAAGAATAGGTTATATAGAAAATGAATTGGAAATTACCACAGATAAAGTTCTTGCTTTAGAAATTGAAAATAAAAAATATTTTTATAGAATTGTTTCGGAACTATACAGTTTAAGTAGGGGAGAAACAGTAGACGAATTTCAATTGTATGATTCATCTATGAGTGAGATAAAAAATCCCAATATTTTGATTATTAATGATTTTTTCAATATAGATTTAGATTCTAAAAAAATATCAACTGAACTTCATAAAAATATTATTTCAGAAATCGATGAAAAAATGATGCAAGAATTAGTTCGAGATTATAAGAAAATTTATAATTCTTTCAATAAAATCTTACATAATATCGATCTTCCTTTAACGATGATTCAAGACTTTAACCCTGAGGTATTTGTTAAAACTTTAAAGGTTTCTGTAGAAAGAAAGGATGAATTATTAGATAATTTATTACTATTAATTGATATTGAGAAAAATTTAAATATTAATAGGGCACTTTTTTTCATTAATTTAAAGCAATATTTAACTAATAGCGAATTAGTTGAATTATATAAATACTCTATATATAGCTCTGTTCCAATAATTTTAATAGACAGTCAATCATATGG
>CAZRIC010000216.1:0-2419 GCA_964600095.1 uncultured Muribaculaceae bacterium | reverse complement strand
AATTTATATTATATTTATCTTCAAGTTCTTTTGCCTTTATTTTGATTACTTTTTCTACCATTTCATCATTACCTCCACAATTGTATTAACTTTTTCATATATGTTAAATATTTCTGCATACTCCAATAATTTATCCAAATCTTTATTTTTACTATGGAAGTAATAATCTAAAACTCTATTTTGGAGTTCCAAATCAAATTCTCCTTCAGTTCTTAACATATCACAAATACAACGTTCTGCGTTATATATTCTTATAGGATTACTACTTGGACTTTCAGTTTCGATTATGCCAATATTATAATAATTTTCAGAAACTCTATGAATATTGTAATTTCCTCTTACTTTTTTATCTCTAGGTACTGTTATATCTATTTGTATTGGAGTTCTATTTGTTAAATTAAGAATGTGTAGTGCTGTATTATATGAAAATATTGCCAATGGATATTTTTTTTGCAAAATATAATACTCATCTTTTAATATCTTATTATTCATATATAAACCATAACTTACTCTTTCAATTAATCCTTCATCCAAAAATTTTTGAATCAATGGTTTACTAATTCCTAATGATAAAAATTCTGATGTAGTAATATATCCGTGATTGTTATTTAAAAATTCAATTACTTTTTCTTTATTACTCATATTTTCACCGCTTTACTCTCGTACCTACATTATAGCATTTTGTGGAACAAGAGTAAATAATAATGATTAATTTGTTAAAAATTTTTTATAGGGTTTGGGACTTATCCCACGACAGAAAACCTTGCGGGCGTAAGTTTTCAGTGCTGGCTAGGACAAAAAAACATTATTATCTAAAAAAAGATTTCCGATAATAATGCTTACTTTATAAATATTTTACAACATTTTGAATATCAGGAATGTCTAACCAATTTAATAATCTAATAAGAAAATAACCATCTGGTGTTGTATCTCCAGCTTCCCATTTTTGGTAAGTTCTAACACTTGTACCAACTGCTTCAGAAACTTGTTTTTGAGTATACCCTAATTTTATTCTTTTCTCTTTTAAAATTTTATAATCAAAGTACATGTTTTGAGGTCCTGCATAAATTTGATACCAATAATTTCCTTCTTCATCTTGATAATTGTAATAATTTAAAGCATGTATTACTGTTTTAGGTGTAATAACAATTTCTAGTCTTCCACTTTTCGATTTCTCACAATTACATTTTATACTTTCTACATTTGTTACCTTTAGTCCAATCCATTTCATGATTGGATCATTATTTTCATCGACTGGAAAAGTCCCTTCAAATACTAATTTTGTTCCTTCTCGAAAAAATGGTTCAAAGTTAAAATACTCATCAATCTCATATATTATTGGCTCTAAATTACTTTTTTCTAACAAATAGTTATAAGAACTAATAAAATGCTCAGGGCAATAATCTTTTTCCCCTAATTCTTCACACAAATGAAGATAATGATTCCATTTCAGAAAAATATCGCTACTCACGACTCCTGATTGAATAATATGATAATTAAATATTGTATATAATGGTATATTTAAAGAATAAAACATATATTCAAGAGCACTAAAAATTTCTTCTAAATTGGGATTATCTTTTGTATAAAGATAACTTAAACTGCCAAAATGATGAATATTAATATCATCCCTATCAACAACATAAAAATAAAAAGGAATTCGCTTAATAAAAACAGCTTTACTGACTGGCTTATATCCTATTTCACTATCAAGCCAACTGGAATAAGTTGAAGAACCATATATTTTCTTATCGCAATATGAAAATATCTCATTTCCGACAATCTCATGCATATTTAAATATTTTATCAATTTACTTTTATCAAAATATTTTTCGTTGACATACTCATCAATTGTTTTATTTTCTTCTAATGTTAACATACATTACTCACCTCTGAAAATATTATAACACGAAGTTTTTGGGTAATGAATATGTCTTTTTATTCATAAGAATGTGCGTGGAATTTTACCTTGAACTAGGAAGATGTTAAATTAACTTTCAAATTGTATGTTTTTTGTGATTAATAATTCACTTTTTGAATATGCATGGCTTTAATTGTTATACTTAATTTTTGTTACACAACGGCAATCACCACCTCCTGCATTCAAGTGATTACTGATTACGATTACATCATCTTTGTTTCCATAAGCATCCAATACCCTTTTGGTTCTTTCACTAGGACTTACTGTTTCATCTGTTGTTCTAGTAAGCTTAACAGGAATGCCTAATTCTTTAAACCTATCATACATATACTTGCTAATTTTTAATGTATAATCCTTCTCTATTATGCCATCACCTAACGCACCTGGATCTTCCCCGCCATGGCTGGCACCTGTTATACCCAAAAACTATATTCTTTTATTAATTATAGGTTATATTTTATAAATCAAGATTCCATTCAATCTTAATTTCTCTTGTTT
>CAZRIC010000215.1:0-2461 GCA_964600095.1 uncultured Muribaculaceae bacterium | reverse complement strand
TTGCGTTCTTCCAATAATTTTTTTCTGTAACACTTTTTCTTTAGTAGTAATTTTAACGTCTGTTCGATATACTTTATTTACTTCGAATAAGTCATTGACAGATATTTCTTTATTGTTTCTGTCTTCCTTACCATAAAATACTTGTTCATTATTATGAAATGATTTAGATATTGTATTGTGAAATACTTTTGGTAATTCTTTTTTCATAACATCTTCCTTTCACAATAGTGTATGCTAAAACATATAATAAAATGAGGTGAAATATGTATAAAACATATCAAGTTTTAGAAAAGGATACATGGGAAAACATTGCCTCTAAATTTCATACAAGTGTAGGGGCATTACAGGAGTTAAATGGAATGAACATGCTTATTCCAGGATCCATTATAGTAGTTCCTAAAGTAGTAGGAAGTGATTATTTTACAACCTATACTATTAAAAAGGGTGATAATCTTTATGAGATTGCAAAAAAATATCATACTAATGTAGATGTACTTTTAAATGCTAATGGATTAGAAAAAGAGGACTATCTGTACCCAGGACAAGAACTTTTAATTCCTCGTGAAGGCATAGAAATGTATGTGACGAAAGAGGGAGAAACGTTAGTAGATGTTTCTAAAAAATTAGGAACAACCCAAAGCTCTTTAATTCAAGATAATGAACTCATTTATTTACTTCCAGAACAATTAATACTTTACAAAAAATAGGAAAATTCCAAAAAGTACTTTCCTTTTTTTTTGCCCTATTATATACTATTATTGGTGATTATATGGAAAATAATGGACAAAATCAAAGTGCTTTATATGATTATACTGGCTTAAGTATTTTAAAAATGTATGGTGAAGACTTAACAGCAAAACAATATATTACGAATCCAGCTATTGCTAGGGATGAAGAAATTGGAAAAGCAATTATGATTTTGCTTACTCCAGAGAAATCAGCCCTTTTAGTTGGTAAAGCAGGTATAGGTAAAACTTCTATTGTAGAAGGAATTGCTTATCGTATTTTAAATAATCAAGTGCCAGAAAGATTAAAAGGATACCGTGTTGTTAAAGTAAATTCAGCGGCCTTAGTAGGAAAAGTTCAATATCATGGAAAAGAAGAAATGATTATTTCTTTATTAGTAGAGGAACTTAAAAATTCTAATAAAATTATTTTATTCATTGATGAAATTCATACCCTAATAGGTAGTAAAGATGGTGGCCCTATGGATTTAGCTAATATTTTAAAACCTGCTATTGATAGAGGTATGGTAAAAATTATAGGTGCTACAACAGATATCGAGTATAACACTTATGTTGTAAGAGATAGAGCTTTTTTAAGACGTTTTGATCGCGTAGATGTAAGAGAACAAGATATTCCAACAACAATTGAAGTATTAATGCAATCTTTACCAAAAATAGAATTTCAAACAGGAATTAAATTTAAATATAACGAATATGTTACTAGATTATTAGTGGAATCAATAGTAGAAGCTACTAGTGAGTTTAAACGTGTATATGGGTTAGGAGCAATGTATCCTGATATTTCTTTTTCAGTATTGACAGCCGCATTTTCTCAAGCCCTTTATCAAAATAAAAATGAAGTTGGATTACTAGATGTTTATAATGCTATAAAGAATAGTAAGAGAATTTATCCAGATTCTAGAGTTAAAGAATTAGCAGCATTTAGAGAAAAATTTGAAAATATTGCTCGTGATGAACAAATTGTTTTACCAGTAGTAACTGCCCAAGAATTACAAGATCCAGAAGAATTTTAATAGAATAAATTCCAAAAAAGAAAAAATTATAGTATAATATAAATGAGGTGAGAAGATGAGAAAAGTTCCATTAAAAAACTATATTTTACTCTTTATTTTAGTTGGGATAACTGTATTTCTTACTTACTATTGTTGTGATTTGTATAATAAACATCATAAAAAAAGTTATTCTTCCACATTTTCTACATTTATTACAGAAATTAAAGAAGATGATATAGAAAATTATGTTTTAGAAAATCCAAATGTTGTTTTATATATTAGTGATAAAACAGATGAAACATTAGAAAGTTCAGAAAAGAAAATGAAAAATTTTTTGACAGAAAAAAATGTTTATTCTTACTTTGTTTATATTAATGTTTCAAAGGAATTAGATAATAAATTAGAAAATTTTCAAGAAAATTATAATGTAAATCTTGATTTTCAAGATATTCCTATTTTGATTGCTTTTCAAGATGGCGAATTGAAAGAAGTTTATAGTCAAAAAGAATGGGATGCATCTTCCCTAAATGACTTTTTAACTCGAAATGAGGTTATTGATTGTGATTAATATTGTATTATTTGAACCAGAAATTCCACAAAATACTGGAAATATTATGCGCACATGTGCAGGTACTTATGCCAAGCTACATTTAATTAAACCGCTTGGCTTTTCTTTAGATGAAAAAACAATAAAGAGATGTGGAGTAAATTATATAGAATATT
>CAZRIC010000214.1:0-2465 GCA_964600095.1 uncultured Muribaculaceae bacterium | reverse complement strand
CATTAAAAAAGGCAAAAGAGATTTATGAGATTGCTAAAGAGCCTGTAATTGCCGATGATTCAGGATTATGTATTCCGATATTAAATGATTGGCCTGGGGTTTTAACACATCGGTTTCTAGGAGAAGATGCAACAGAGATTGAAAGAAATAATGCTATTTTAGAAAGAATGAAAGATTATCAAGGAAAAGATAGAACTGCAAACTTTATTTGTAATATCGTTTATTATGATGGTAAGAAAATAGTAGTGGGAGAAGGCATTGTAACTGGTACGATTTCTTTAGAAAGACGTGGTGGAAATATGTTTGGTTTTGATGAAATATTTGAATTACCAAACGGTAAGACTTTTGCAGAACTAACTATGGAAGAAAAAAATAAAATCAGTGCTCGTTCTTTAGCTATTTTAGATTTAAAGAAAAAACTAAATGAATAATTTACAACATTTAGAAACTGTGATATACTTTTATACATAGTATGAATAGTATAAGGGAGTGATTTTATGTTCTGCAAAAATTGTGGTTCCAAATTAAATGAGGGAGTAAAATTTTGTCAAAACTGTGGAAGTGCAGTTGAAAAAGTGGAAGAGGTAAAAGTTGAAAATAGTAGTCCAGTAGAATCTATACCTCAAGTTAATAATGTACCAGTTCCACCAGTAAATATGACACCACAGCCTCCAATGAATGGTAGTGGAATGGTTCCACAACAACCATCAGGTGGTAAGAAAAAAAATGATATACTTTTATTTATTGTAATTGGTATTATTGGAGTGGCTCTTATTTTGGTTCCTATTATATTAGTGATGGGAAAAGATAAGGAAACACCTTCTACAAATACAAATTCTAATAGTGGAGTTAGTACTAATACAAATACAAATTCCCATTCAAATACACATTCTAATTCCAATTCTCACTCTAATCATGTTTTTACAAATCGTAATACAAATTCCAATAGTGGAATAAATACGAATACTAACACTAACACGAACACTAATTCTAATACTAATAGTAATCAAGGTATGAAAGAAGTAACTTTATCAGGATATACTTTTCAAATTCCTAAACAAGTAGTTGCAGAGATGGATGGAGATGATCTTTTTCTTACTAATTTAAGAACGAAAGATGATGAAGCTTTTTTAGGAATCGCTGTTGATAATTATGAGAAATATAAGAATTCTAAAGAATTAGTAAAACAACAAATGCAATCAACTGGTCTTACTGTAGGAGATATATTTGTTTCTACTTATGGAGGAGTAGAATTTGTTGTAATTCCAATGTCTCGAGGAAATATTCATATGGTTTATGGAATGGCAAAATTATCAGACCAAGAACTAGCAATGGTAATGGTTGCTAATACAGCTACTTATCAGTTAGATTATAGTTTATTGAATGAAATGGGAAGTATTCTTGCAACTGCTAAAAAAGCGAATCAATTATAAAAGAAATTTGGATGAATTTCTTTTTTTTTCTTCTTCGCACATGATATAATATTAGTATGGTGATAATATGATTGAAAAAAGAATGGATGAATTAATTAAAATTTTAAATAAAGCAAGTTATGAGTATCATACGTTAGATATGCCTACTATATCCGATCAGGAATATGATGATTATTATGCTGAATTAGTAAAATTAGAAATGGAGCACCCAAATTTAGTAAGGGAAGATTCCCCTACTATGAAAGTGGGATATGAAGTAATAGATGGTTTTGAAAAGGTAACTCATGAACGCCCGATGATGTCTTTAGACGATATTTTTAATGAAGAGGAAATCAGAGATTTTGATAATAAGGTTAGAAAAGTAGTGGATAACCCTACTTATGTCTGTGAATTAAAAATAGATGGTTTATCTGTTTCTTTATTATACGAAAATGGAAAATTAGTTCGTGGAGCTACACGTGGAGATGGAACAACTGGTGAAAATATTACACATAATGTAAAAACAATTAAATCAGTACCACTTTCTTTACCAGAAGATATTGATATAGAAGTGCGTGGCGAAATTTATATGCCTAAAGCATCTTTTGAAGCTTTAAATAAGGAGAGAAAAGAAAAAGGGGAAAAAGAGTTTGCTAATCCAAGAAATGCAGCAGCTGGTTCTGTTAGACAGTTAGATTCTTCTATAGCTGCTTCTAGAAATTTAAGTACTTTTTTATATCATATTCCAAATGCTATGGATTATCAGATTACCAGTCAGGAAGAATGTTTAAATTATATGAAAAAGTTAACTTTTACAGTTAATCCAAATATTATCCATGCTAAGAATATTGAAGAAGTTATTGAATATATTCAATATTGGCAAATACATCGACCAGAATTACCTTATGAGATTGATGGCGTTGTTATAAAAGTAGATAATTTGCAAGATCAAAATCGTTTAGGATTTACCGCACGTGTACCTAAATGGGCAATTGCTTATAAATTTCCTGCAGAAGAAGTATTAACGCAACTTAAAAATATAGAATTTTGTGT
>CAZRIC010000213.1:1164-2477 GCA_964600095.1 uncultured Muribaculaceae bacterium | reverse complement strand
AATCATACGTTTCGCAATAATTTCAACGTGCTTATCACTAATATCAACACCTTGAGAACGATAAACTTTTTGAATTTCTAATAAGATATATTGTTGTGTAGTAATTGGATCTGTTACAGCAAGTAATTCCTTTGGATTGATAGCACCAAAAGTAATTCTATCTCCTGCTTTTATATCTTGACCTTTTTCTACACATAATTTAGCACCATAGTGAGTTGTATATTTCTTTGTATCTACATCATTTTTAACATGAACAACAAAGTTTCCATTACCCTCTTCTATTTCACTAACAACACCATTGATTTCAGAAATAGTTGCTTTACCTTTTGGATTACGAGATTCAAACAATTCTTGAACACGAGGTAAACCTTGTGTGATATCGTCTCCAGCAACTCCACCTGTGTTGAAAGTTCTCATGGTTAACTGAGTACCTGGTTCACCAATAGATTGAGCAGCCATAATACCTACAGCTTCTCCTTCTTCTACGATTGTACCAGTCGCTAAATTACGTCCATAACATTTACGACAAACACCATGATCTTCTTTACAAGTTAATACTGTACGAATTGGTACACGTGTAATACCTGCATTGATAATCTTGTCTGCTAAACTTTCTGTAATATAAGTATCCTTTTCACAAATCGTATCTTTTGTTTCTGGATTTACAACTTTCTTACTAGTATAACGACCTACAATACGATCGTATAATGACTCGATTACAGTACCATCTTTTTCATTGATAAAGGCTTCTACTAATACACCATTATCCGTTCCACAATCATCAGATTTTACAATAATATCTTGAGCAACATCTACTAAACGACGAGTTAAATATCCAGCGTCTGCTGTCTTTAAAGCTGTATCAACAGCTCCTTTACGAGCACCGTGAGTAGATAAGAAGAATTCACTAATTGTAACACCATCACTGAAGGATGAAATAACAGGAATCTCTTCTGATTTTCCATTTGGCTTACCGAATAATCCACGCATACCAACTAACTGTGTATAAGATCCCATATCACCACGAGCTTTAGAAGTCATCATGATACAGATTGGATTTTCACTATCTTCTTTAACCATTTGTTCAAGTTCTTTTTGAACTTTTCCTTTCGCTTCTGTCCAAATAGAAATAACCTTTTGATATCTTTCATCTTCTGTAATTAAACCACGTTTAAATTGTTTATTAACAGTATCAACCATGCTTTGTGCTTCTGCTACAATTTCTCCTTTTTGTTTTGAAGGTTTAATATCACTAATAGCGATACTAATACCTGAAATTTTAGAATATTTAAATAATAAGTCTTTTAACTTAT
>CAZRIC010000213.1:0-1154 GCA_964600095.1 uncultured Muribaculaceae bacterium | reverse complement strand
GTGCGATTAATTTTGTAAGAACACCTTTTGCAAAAGCTGGAACTAATTCCATTTTTGAAATAGCTTCTGGAATATTTGTTCCTCTTTCTAATAAATATTTAGCAGGAGTAATCTTTTCAATATTTTCAGTTGTTCCATCGTTAATATATTGGAAAGTATCTGGGAAAATCTCATTAAATAAGATTTTACCTACTGTTGTTACTAAATATTTATCCATGTATTTATCTAAGAATACTTTATGTTTAAATGCACGAACTGGAATAGCAATTCTTGTATGTAAAGTAATTTCTTTTCTCTCATAAGACATTAGAGCCTCATCAGGACTCTTAAATACTCTTCCTTCTCCAGGTTCACCAGCTTTTTCAATCGTAATATAGTAATTACCTAATACCATATCCTGTCCTGGTGTAACAATTGGTTTACCATCAGAAGGTTTTAAGATGTTATTAGCACCTAACATAAGAATTCTAGCTTCTGCTTGAGCTTCTTCAGTAATAGGTACGTGAACAGCCATCTGGTCACCATCGAAATCGGCATTGAATGCTGCACATACAAGTGGGTGCAAACGAATACTACGTCCATCAATTAATTTTGGTTCGAATGCTTGAATACCAAGTCTATGTAGAGTTGGTGCACGGTTTAACATAACTGGATGCTCTTTGATTTTTTCCTCTACAACATCCCATACACGTTCATCTTGATTTTCAATCATTTTCTTAGCAGCCTTAATATTGCTTGCTATTTCTTTTTGAACTAAACCATTGATAACATGTGGTTTAAATAATTCTAAAGCCATTTCTTTTGGAATACCACACTCATACATTTTAAGTGATGGTCCAACAACGATAACTGAACGAGCTGAATAGTCAACACGTTTACCTAGTAAGTTTTGACGGAAACGTCCTTGTTTACCTTTAAGCATGCTTGAAAGTGATTTTAAAGGTCTATTACCAGGGCCGGTAATGTTTTTACCTCTTCTACCATTATCAAATAGCGCATCAACAGCTTCTTGAAGCATACGTTTTTCGTTTTGAATAATGATTGAAGGAGCTCCTAAATCGATTAATTTTTTAAGACGGTTATTACGGTTAATAACTCTTCTATATAAATCATTTAAATCAGAAGTAGCAAATCTACCACCATCTAATTGAATC
>CAZRIC010000212.1:0-2487 GCA_964600095.1 uncultured Muribaculaceae bacterium | reverse complement strand
ACTGTGAAAGAATGTTTTGACAATTGCCATTTTCAATTTTCAAAGGGCAAAGTTAACATTTTAATGTCTCATGAAAATAAATTTTTTACGCATCCTTCTATTATCTCAGAATATAGTAATTTATATGAGTCTTTAACACTCATTATTGGTGGACATTTGCACGATGGTTATATGCCTATTTGGTTACAAACTCTATGTAAAGAGACTTTAAAAGATTATGGAATATGGGAAAAAATTCCTCCTAGAATTAATATGTGTAGAGGACTTTTTAAAGTATCTGATTCTTTTATTAGTGAAGTCATATTACCAGAAGCAACTGTTTCGTTAGAAGATCAAGAATGTGTAAGTATTGTAAATCGTGGGGTAGCAAAATATTCTTGGTTTTTACCAGCTAGGCCAAGTTATACAAAAATTCAAATTACCAACTTTTTTTATCAAGCAGAAGATGGATCTTATTGGATAAATGAGCAAGCTTATCAAGACTATTCAGAAAAACAGAAAATAAAGTACAAGTAATTGTACTTTTAAAATGCTCTTTTTTCTGATACAATGAAAATGGTGTATGGTATGAAAGAGAAAATATTGATTGATTTAGATGATACTATTTTAATGGATGCTTGGAAAGAATTAACGGAAGACTATTTAGGACATTCTATTGATTTGGACTCTTTAGCGCCCAATACTTATGTGAATACAGGATTAACTTCTTTAGAATTTTCTAAATTTTTTTTAGAACATAATCTTTATGATTATGGTTCTTTAGAGCCCAATGTCATAGAGTCTATTCAAAAACTATCTAAAAATTATGATGTTTATATTGCTTCTTCTTTTGTAGTACCTGACTTACCAGATATTTCCTCTATATTTGCTAAAAGAAAAATAGATTTTTTAAAGACTACATTTCCTTTTTTAGAAGAAAAAAGATTTATTATTGGAAATAAAGATTTATTGGATGTAGATATTTCTATAGGGGATAGTATGAGTGATCAAATAGGAAAAAAGAAAAATTTCTTACTTACTAGATATCATAATAAGCATATCAAAGAGGAAGAATTGCAGAAAGAAAATTCTATTAGAATAAGTACTTGGAAAGAATTAATGAAATATTTTGACGAATAGGAATTTAAAAAAAAACTTGACATTTTGATTGTTTTATAATACAATCAATTTATCAATGCGATGACGGGCTTGGCAACCTCGAGTAATATAATTAAGAGTGATTCTTCTAGAATAATTAGGGTGGAACCGCGGATATTAATTCGTCCCTAACCAATTATTCTAGGAGTTTTTTTATGATAGAAAGGATGATTTTATGGGAAGAAATACGATTCAAAAACTGCTACAGGAGGAACCGATATCTACTATGATTTCTTGTATTCCTGAAGATGAGAAGGGTTCTCCAAAGATGCAGTTATTTTTAAAATCCCAATACCCAAAAGCAGTAGTACCGTCTAGTATCCCTGAGGAAAGATGGAAAGGGTTAGAAACACTTTTTTACAAGAATCCAAGAAAAGCAATTGAAGAAATATTGCAGTATCGTTTTTTAGATAGAGAAATTACAGGAATGTATGAAGGATCTGCTCAATTAATTTTACCAACTAGGCAGCATCAATCTTTTAAAAAATGTACTTCTTTTGAAACCAATGATTATCAAGTTTATTTTAACGATTATGCAATACCTATTTTTAAAAATACAATTTTAAAATTAAGTGAAAAAAGTAAAAGAGATAGTTTTCATTTTATGAAAAGAAAAATGGAAAGTGGAGATTCTAAACATTTACATATTACTATCTCTGAAGGCTTCCAAGATACTAGAAGTAGATTATGTATGTTTTTAAAAAATAATAGTGGAGCGAGTTTAGATTCTGCTGATGCTTTATATTATTACATTAATTTAAATCAGGATGGTACTATTGATCCAGGCGATTTAGCTAATATTTTAAGATTGGTTGAAATATTTGTTAAGACATATGGGGAGTTTAACAAGGTAAAACAAAGTGATACAACTTGCATTGGATATAATGATGGAAGCTTAAAAATAACAGGAATTGATAAGGTTGAGGAACCAGCACAAAAAATATATTCATTACGAAAGAAGGAGGAATAAGTTATGGAAGAATTAACAATGGAAAAATTAGTGAATATTTGTAAACAGTATGGTTTTATTTATAGTGGTAGTGAAATTTATGGAGGTTTAGCAAATACTTGGGACTATGGTCCATTAGGAGCAGAATTAAAAAACAATGTAAAAAAAGCTTGGAATAAAAAATTTATTCAAGAAAATAAATATAATGTAGGAATGGATAGCGCTATTTTAATGAATCCTAAAACATGGGAAGCATCAGGACATTTATCTACTTTCTCAGATCCATTAATTGATTGTAAAGATTGCAAATCAAGATATCGTGCAGATAAATTAGTAGAAGATTTTACAGAAGGAAAAGAAACTGGTGATGGATGGTCTAATGAAAAGTTGGTTGCATTCAT
>CAZRIC010000211.1:0-2511 GCA_964600095.1 uncultured Muribaculaceae bacterium | reverse complement strand
AATAATAGGAATCTAGCTCTTCTGTTAATGGAATTTTTGTATAAATAGAATGATCAGAGTTTGTCATAGCTTTTAAAATTTCATTTTGGTAAGTAAGGGCATCTAAATCTTTTTCTACTTCTAGAATTTTATTGTTTACCATGAATCCTAGTGATAAAGCATTAGGATTTTCATAAATTCTAATGATAGAGTCATTCATTTCTTTTTCTAAAAGTAGATTATAGTTATTTGATTCTTCAAAATCATCTATATAGATATGGTATTTTATTCCTAATAAAGAATCGGTTATTTCATACCCACTATAGTAAGAAATGGTATTTTTTTTCGTTGCTCCACTTCCTAAACCTATATCAAAGAAGAAGTTTGCCATATCATTTGAAATAGTAGATAAGAAAATATCTATTCCATTATATTGATAATAAATTGGTCCATTATAAGGAACTGTGACAGAATTTTCTATTCGGTAGAAAGGAGTGTTATCGTTATCCTTTATGTAGTTGATAGCGTAATTATAAATTTCGTTTTGATCAGAATATTCTTTCTTGGATGTGAAAGAATATTTATCTAACTCTAATAAAGAGTTAGATGTAACTTCTAGTATGACAATAGTAGTAAGCACCAAAGGAACATAGATTTTTTCGGAATGAATTTTCAAAAGCGCAATACTATAAATTATTATTAATCCTAAATTTCCATACATCATAACAGTTTCTTTTGTTGTAAAGTAAAAGACATATAAAATTATTAAAAAGAAAATAGAACTGATAATATAATTTTTAAGTTTTAAGTACTGAATATTATAGAGTGATTTCATTCCAATATAAAGTAGAAAAAAATCAAATAAAAAGGTAAATCTTCCATTAAAAAATTGGGGTTTAGAAAATCCATGCCACATATAATTAAAGTAATTTCCAGAAACTGAAATATATAATAGTAGAATCATACTAAATGTAAGAACTTTTTCTTTTTTTGTAATTTTAGTATTTGTAAAATAAAGTAATATTAGTAAGAATGCTAAAACACTATTGTATAAAAAGAAATCAGAATCATTTAAAAAGTCTACATTGATAGTGGAAGAAATAAAGAAGCTTTGAAAAAATTTAAATGGATTTCCATTAAATATAAATTCTTCACCGTTTAAAAATTCTGTAGTAGTTCTAGCATACCCTGGTAAATAATGAATAACTTCTAAAAGTAAGAAAGATGTTGTTAGTATAGCTAAAAGGCTAATTACTAAGAAAATGGCATTTTCTTTTAAAATTTTCTTCCATTCTTTTTTTATAGAGTATTTTATTAAAATTTGATAATTGAAATATAGAAAACTAAAAATACAAGACATATATCCAAGATAATAATTTGTAAAAACAATATAAATTAATGGTAGTATGTAAGGAAAAATCTTTTTCTTTTTAATAAATTTATCAATTCCTACTAATAAAAGAGGTAGCATTAAAACAGCATCTAACCACATAATATGGATAAAATGTAGCACATTATAACTAATGAATGTATAAATAATAGAAAATGCTATAGCATAAATTGGCTTTTCATTTGAAAAATGATATCTAAAAAAGTAAAGTGAGGTCAAAGAAATCGCAATAAATTTTAGTAGAGTAATCGTAAGTAGGAATTTTTCCATATCTTGAAAAAAGATTACAAGAAAATTAAATGGGCTAGATAAATAGTAGAAAAAAGTTCCTAAGAATTCTTGTCCTAATCCACCTTGAAAAGAATAGATAAGAGATTCTCCTGATTGTAAAATATTCTTTAGTTTAGAAAAAAGAGCTACATATTGAGAATAGGAATCACTAATAAAAATAGTATTTTTAAAGGCATCTATTTGGGTATATAAAAAGATTGCAACAGAAGTTACAATTGCTGATGTAATAAGATAATATTTCCATTCTTTTTTCATCATATCACGTACTTTCTATTACTATTATAACATAATTTTTTTCAAATAAAATGTATAGATTATGTCTAATGAAAAAAAATAGGGTGATAGTATTTGACTTTTTTTAGATCTTATTATAATTTAATAATAGGAGTGATTGTATGAATAATCAATTAGTCGTTAAGAATGCATCAGGGGCAGATGAAGTAGTTCAAGTAATTGACATTATAACGGATAGTGAAACAGGAAAAAAATATTTGTTTTATACTTTAGCGGATAGTGAAGATGTATATGCTTCTATTTTAAAAGAGGCAGAAGACGCTTTTGTTTTGGAAACAATCACAGATGACAGTGAATGGGAATTAGTAGAAGAAATATTAAAAAATGTAGTTATGGCGGACGGTGATACTGATGAATAATGAATTGTTGGTTTCAACTATTAATTTTAATTATGAATTTGGGAAAAGACAACAACTTTATAGTGAAGCGATTAGTCACTTTGAACAACAATCAAGGCCTTTATCACCAGCGACCTTTTTAGAAATAGTAGAAGTAGCAAAAAAAAGAATAGAAGAAGTTCAAAAATTAAAAGAGCAAGTTACTAAATTAGAGGGTAT
>CAZRIC010000210.1:0-2513 GCA_964600095.1 uncultured Muribaculaceae bacterium | reverse complement strand
CTAACATCTTACTTTTTATCTTTTGTAGAGTTTGATAATTTTTTTGAAATTGAAATTTAGAAATATGATATTCTTTTAATTCACTCAAAAGTCTTTCTCTCATATGCTGATTATTAGTGACAATTTCTACTTTAAAAATCATTTTAGATAATACCCATAAAAAAAGTAAAGAAAAAAGTAGTGCAGAAATAACCCATTTATTTTTAAAAAGAGATCTTTTTTCTTTTTCCCAACCACCATACTCAATTAAATGAATATCGTAGATAGTATTTAACTTTTGGGCACATTCATAATCTTTAAAATAAATTAGAATATTTGCTTCTTCCTTAGAAATTTTATCTATAGATAAAAGAGAAATATGATTTTTAGAAAGTCTTAAAAGATATCTATTTACATTCTTTCCCCTAATTTTTAATTTTACTTTACTTTTTACTATTTCTAAACTTTTATTTTTCATAGATCACCTGAACTCTATTTTTTCTACCGTTCCACATATTAGAATTTCATCTTCTAATAACTTATTAATAGAAAGATTTTTTCCCCCTATCACAACCACTCCTTCTTTATAGCGAATTCTTATTTTCTCATCATCAAACGAATCTATTTCTTGATAATTAATAATGTCTATCTGATTAGGCAAATAAATGATTTGAAATTCTTCATCTATAAAATAGGAGCGAATAGACATAACATCACCTATATAATTGTATTTAAATAGAACAAAAAAAAGACTAAATTATTAGTCTCTTGGTTTAAAAATTAATGCAAGAATAAAAGAGAAAATAATAGCCGCTACAATACCTGCTGAAGTTAAATCAAACATTCCCATAAATAATCCCATCAAACCATATGGATTGACAGTATCTAAAGCTCCATGAATCAAGGAATGACCAAAACTAGTAATTGGAACCATTGCTCCCCCACCAGCCCATAGAATCATTTGATCATAGATACCAAAAATATCTAAGAATGCTCCTGTAACAACAAACATACTAGTGATATGGCCTGGTGTTAACTTGGTATTATCTAAAATAATTTGACCAATTAAACACACAATGCCACAAAATAAAAAGGAATTAAGATAAATCATCATTGACCTCCAAACTAATCGCGTGGGAAACACTTGGAATCGATAATTTTTGATTCGTCATCGTTGGTGATAAAAGCGCTCCTGTAGCTACTAAAAGTACTCTTCTAATCTCTTTTTTCTTCATCTTTTCAAAAATATAACTATAAGCAACTAATGGTAAACAAGCAGGTCCACTTCCTCCTGCAAAAACAGGTTGGTGCTCTAAATCATAAATCATGCAAGCACTATCATCATAATTTTTTAAATCAATATGATATTCTACTCTTAAATACTCAGATAAAATCTTTTTTCCATATACTCCCAAATCGCCCGTTAATACTAAATCATAATAGGAAATATCTCTTCCCGTATCCTTTAAATGATTATAGATAGTAGAAGCTGCCGATGGAGCCATAGCTGCTCCCATATGATAAGGGTCTGTAACACCCAAATCAATTACTTTTCCGATTGTTGCACTTTCTACTTTTATTGGCGACTTCTTATTACTTAAATAAGCACTAGCAGCACCCGTTACTGTGAATGTTGCTGTTTTTCTTTTAGGACCTCCATACTCTACTGGTTGTCTAAACTGTTTTTCACTTCCATTATTATGAGAAGACACACTTACAACACAATTTTTTATTTGACCAACATTTAACATATTGCTAGCAAGAATTAATCCCAGTACACTAGTAGAACAAGCAGAATAAATACCGATTAGCGGAATTCCAATAGTCGCACTAGCATAATTGGTAGATACAATTTGATTTAATAAGTCTCCTGATATGTGCAAATCCACTTCACTTTTAATCCTCATCACTTTTGATAAAACAGTATCTACACTTTCTACTAACATCTTACTTTCTGCCTGTTCCCATGTCTTTGTACCACAATAAAAATTATTATAACTTTTATCATAATACTTATTAAATGGTCCTTTTGCTTCGTAAGGTCCTGTAATAGTACTTGTCCCATTAATATATACACTATTATATTTAAAAGTCATATTATCCCCCCATCACTACAATTCTAAGAAGTCCAAATAAATAAGCACTTACAACTCCAAACATAATAACAGTACCTGCTAATTTAAAGATATTAGCTCCAATACCAGTAACCAAACCTTCCCTCTTATATTCAAGTGCTGCACTCATCATAGAATGAGCAAAACCTGTAATGGGAATAATTAATCCACAACGAGCAAATGATACTAACTTATCAAAGAACCCTAAACAAGTAAAAAAACAACCCATGAATACTAACGTAACAATCATAAATACACTAGCCTCTTTCGTTGGAATCTCTAAATAATAAGAATAAAAAGATACAAGAAATTGACCTAACATTCCCATTAATCCTCCCACTATAAAAGCAATTAAACTATTATATAATCGATTCTCTTTTGGCGTATATTTATCTACTAATACTTTATACTTATTTTTAT
>CAZRIC010000209.1:0-2528 GCA_964600095.1 uncultured Muribaculaceae bacterium | reverse complement strand
TAAAAATCATTGATGTCTCTACTAGTTTAACTTTTGATCATAGTGTAGAAGAGCTTTGGTTAGATCCTATTAAATTATTAACAATGGCAAATAGTGTTAAAAAAGGATTTGAAGAATATATCAATAGTGCTTATCTTACTAATGAAATTGACAAAAATTATCAAGAATTAAAACAGGATTTAATGCAATTAGATGCCGATTATAGAGGAATGGCTACTACTGCAAATAGAAATACAATTGTAGTAAGTGATGATGCTTATCTATACTTAGAAAAATATGGTATTACCGTTATTTCCTTAGAAGAAAACGAAAATTTAACAGAAAAAAATATCTATACAGTAATAAAAATGATTGAAAATGGAGATGTTACTTGTATCTTTACAACTCAGGGAGAAGAAGTTAATAAAACAGTTGAAGATATCGTAAAAAAAACAAATGTAGAATTAGTAGAACTTCATAATTTATATACTCGTACAGAAGAAGAAGCAAATAAAGGTAATGATTATTTAACTTTAATGAGAAGAAATTTAGAAACTTTAAAAAAACAGCTTTATAACTAGGAGGTAGCTTTTATGTTTATGCATAGTTGGAATAAAAAACTATTACTTGGTGTTCTTCTAATTGCAGCGCAAGCAATCATTTATGCTGTAGTTGCTAACAAAAGCACCCATTTCACTATCCTTACATTTTTTATTTGTTCATTACCAGGTTTAATTGGTGCTTTACTAATATGGATAGAAAAATCAAGAGGTAGATATTAAAAGGAGAAATTAAATTTCTCCTTTTTTGTATCTCTTTTTTCTTCTGATTATACAAAGTATAATAGAAAATAGAAAAATAATAATTATTATAAGTACTATCCAAAATATCTTCCATGGAAAAGAAAATGGTTTGATAATTTCTTCTTCTAAATAAAATTCTTGAACATCTACTACTTCTTCATCTATCAATGTTTTATATTCGCCTATTTTATCTCCTTTTTTCATTTCATAAGGAATAATATCTAAACCATCATATTGATAGTCAATTTTACTATTCTTAGGTAAATATTTAATAATTTCTTTATTAGAATAAAAGTTATGGATTTCCTCATTTTCATCCGGAATACTAATAATAATCTGTCCATCTTTTAAAATAGTTTTATACTCATATTGATTAAAAAAGTATTGATATAATGTATTGGTATCCATAATATGATAAGGTTTCTTATCTTTATAATCAGCATTAGCTGTTACTAATAAATATAATTCTCCATCATGTTCTGTAATAGATGCTAAGCAAAGTCCAGCTGCATAAGTATAACCAGTTTTACTTCCTAATATATAAGATGTATCTAGTTTATTTTTTTCACTTGTCTTTAATAAAGTACTTTTCAAAGTATGTTTTTTATTGCTAGTAACGTACCTTTTAGTAGTAAAGATTTTCTTAAACTCTTCATTTTTTAAAGCCTCTTTTAAAATAATAGCCACATCTTCTACACTAGAATAATGATTCTCTATATCTAATCCAGTCGTATTAACGAAATGAGTATGCTCTAAATGAAATTCTTCTACTTTATTATTCATCTCTTTTACAAAAGCTTCTTCACTGCCAAATAAATGATTAGAAAGCGCTAAAGCAGCATCTGCTCCACTGGGAAGAAGAAGTCCATACAAAAGGTCCCGGTAAGTTACCTCTTCTCCTATTCTAAAACCTGCTACAGAAGCATTTTGCTCTCTTAATCCTTTAAAATCTTTACTAGTTAAGGTAACACTTGCATCCAAATTTTCAATTTTTTCTAATGCTACTACAGCTGTCATAATCTTAGTTAAACTAGCAATAGAAATTTCCTCACTAGAACCTTTTTCATATAAAACTTGTTCTTTATCTAATGAATAAAAATAAATCTTTTCAGATTTTACTTCTGGTATAGCAAAAATTTGTATTGGAATAATTAGAAGAAATAAAAAGAAAAATATTTTTTTCATATTTAATCCCTCTGAATCATTGTATCATATTGTTTATATAAATATTGTACACCATTTTCTAAATGAAAATAATGAAGAACATAAGGAATTAAAAATAAAACAAGAATAATTCCTACAAAAACAAACATTGGAGAAATAGTAGAAACTGCAAAACTAATAAGCGCTAAAAGAGCATAAGCTAAAGTAACAAATAGATGGATCATTCTTTCATGTTGAAAAAATGATATCTTTATTAAATGTTTTTCAATAAATTCTTTATCTACCTTTTTATTTTCTATCCTAGAATCTACCTCAGAAATATAATTATATAAATATTTTTTCATACCATCACCTGTTTCAGTATAACACTAATTCCTAGAAATAAAAAGACCTAGATACTTTTAAATATTAATTAAAAAGTGTCGGTGAAGTGTCGGTGAAGTGTCGGTAAAACATTAAACCAAATAAAAAATCCTTTAAAATAAAGGATTTATAAACATCATGGCGGAGCAGGAGGGATTTGAACCCTCGCGCCAGTTGCCCGACCTACACCCTTAGCAGGGGCGCCTCTTCAGCCTCTTG
>CAZRIC010000208.1:0-2584 GCA_964600095.1 uncultured Muribaculaceae bacterium | reverse complement strand
ATTTAGCAGTAGGACTAGATTTAGGTCAAATTAAGACTGGTTCTATGTCTAGAACAGATAGAATTTGTAAATACAATCAATTAATGCGTATTGAAGAAGAAATAGGAAGATAGGAGAGAATATTATGGCAGCTATTCATGATACTATGGGTACTAGTAAAGATCCACATATGAAAAATCCCATGCCAAAATATATATTAATAGCAGTTATTGTAATTTTGTTAGCCATTTTTGTAGCACCAAAGATTTATGAAATCTACCGTGATAATTTAAATGATACAACGGATAGGGCAGAAGATGGAGAACTTACAAGTAACAAGATACGTGAGAAATAAGAGGACTTTTTATCCTCTTTTTTTGTTAGAATTCTTTTAATCTATTTTCTAACTTTTGTTTTTATGGTATACTTATTTTATAAGGTGATAGTATGGCAAAGAAGAAAAAGAGAAAAGATTCTAAGAAAAATACTGCAACCAACCTTTCAGAATTAAAAGGGTTTGGTTTATTATTAATTGCAATTATTGGTTGTTGTCCTTTTGGTATCGTTGCTGATATTATTAAAGGATTTGCAGCTTTTTTAGTGGGAACATGGTGGGCTATTCTTTTAGTAATTATAGGAATTTGTGGAATATTTATGATTGTTAAAAGAGAAAGACCAAATTTTTTAGATGTAAAATTTTTTGGATTATATATTATCATAATAGCCTTTTTGATATTATCTCATACTGCTTATATAAAAGGAGTAGATGGGATAGATGTTAAAAATTTTAAATTTGCAGATGATACTACGACAGTAGTAACTGAGACTGTAAATAGTATTATGAGTTTTGTTAAAAGTGATGCTAATACCTTGGTATCTTCTATGTCAAATTTAGGTGGAGGAATCATTGGGGCAATCTTTTGTAGCATTTTTGTAGCGCTTCTGACATTAGATGGTACTGTTGTTGTTTCTATAGCGCTTATTATATGTGGATTCTTAATGTTTACAGGACTATCTATTTATGATATGCTTACAAAAGCGAAAGAAAAGGTAAATAAATTAACAAGTAGTATAGAGCATCAAAATAAGCATAAAGAAAAGGATAAAGATAAAGTTATTGTTGATGAAGATGAGGAAGAGGAAGAAGAGGATGACGATGAAGAGGATAATCGTCGTGTTATTCCAAGAGGCGAACTTCATCAACCTAAAGTGGAAACGGTTGTAGATGAAGAAACTGGTGAGGTTACAGAAGTAGAAGTTTTTGAAGAAACAACGAATTGGGAATATCCACCATTAAATTTATTATCAAAGCCAACAAAAAATAGTAATAAAGAAAATCAAGATGCTATTAAGAAAAATATTCCTACACTTGAACAAGTACTTAGAGATTTTGGAATAGAGGCAAAAGTTGTAAGAGCAAAAGTAGGGCCAGCAGTTACGCAATATGAATTAGAAATTAAAGCTGGTACTAGAGTTAGTAAGATTTTAGGTTTAAATAGGGAAATTGCTCTATCATTGGCCGCTAAAGATGTTCGTATCCAAGCACCAATACCAGGAAAAAATACAGTTGGTATAGAACTTCCTAATGCGACAATTTCAATGGTAGGAGTAAGAGAAGTATTGCAGAAGGCAAATGAAAGTGATAAGGCTTTAGATAAGAAATTACTTGCTGTCCTTGGTAAGGATATTGAAGGAGAATGTAGGACGATGGAGATTGATAAAACTCCACACCTTTTAGTCGCAGGTTCTACAGGTAGTGGTAAATCTGTTTGTATTAACAGTATTTTAGCAAGTATTTTAATGCGTACTAAACCAGATGAGGTTAAACTAGTTCTTGTTGATCCTAAAAAGGTTGAATTATCAGTTTATAATGGTGTTCCACATTTATTAACACCAGTTGTAACAGATCCTAAAAAAGCTAATTTAGTTCTTCAAAAGATAGTAGTAGAGATGGAAAATCGTTATGAAATCTTTGAACGAAGTGGAACTAAAAATATTACTAGTTATAATAATCATTTAAAAAAAGAAAATGAATCAAAACCAGAATCAGAGCAAGTAAAATTAATGCCGTATATTGTTGTTATCATAGATGAGTTAGCTGACTTGATGTTAGTTGCTGCTAAAGAAGTAGAGGATTCTATTATGAGAATTACACAGATGGCACGTGCTGCAGGAATTCATTTAATAGTAGCAACGCAAAGACCTTCTACAGATGTTATTACGGGTGTTGTAAAAGCTAATATTCCATCACGTATCTCTTTTGCAGTATCTTCAGGAATAGATTCTAGAACAATCTTAGATATGGTTGGAGCTGAAAAATTACTAGGAAAAGGAGATATGCTTTTCTTACCACAAGGAGTTAACACGCCAATTCGTCTTCAATGTACATGTATTTCAGAAGAGGAAACAAAAGCTATTGTTGATTTTGTATGTGCTCAACAGAAAGCAAACTATGATAAATCATTAGATCAAATGCCAGAAGAGGCACATGCTATTACTGGTACTGAAGGAAATTCTGATGCTCTTGATGAACCTTTATATGATCAAATAGTAGACTTTGTTGTAGAACAAGGAAAAGCGAGTACCTCTTTAATTCAAAGAAGAT
>CAZRIC010000207.1:0-2604 GCA_964600095.1 uncultured Muribaculaceae bacterium | reverse complement strand
TTTTTTGCTATAAATTCTAATAATTTATTAAGTTTAATCTTAATACTTTTAATAATTTTAAGAAAAAAGATACAAATTATATTAATTATTAGAGTAAATGGACATAGTATAAAGAAAATTATGTTATCTAAGATTTTTGTTAATTGGTTTTTATATTTTCTAAATAGTGGAAAATCATATGAAATTAATCTATAATATTGATTTTCTTTAACTTGAAGTTTAGAATTTAATTTTGAATTTTTCTTTATTTTATTTGTTATATTTGAGAGTAAGACAAAGAGATTAATAGTAAATAAAAATGTAAATAATACTATTTTTAGTATTAAATATGTTATTAATAAAATTTCTTTAATAGCATGTTCAATGGTTGCAAAGGATGTAAAATATAAAGGAGTCACATATGCCGAAAGAAAAACTACGAAAAAAAATGTTGCACTAGTATATGTATAATTATCATCCATAGAATTAGTATTTTTGTTTTTATATGTATCAATTAATGATTTTATTAATGCAACAGATGGAGCTATAATTATAATTACAGATAAAATCACTTCTTTTGCTATACATATGGCGATTATAGTGAGATATAAAACTGTTAGAAAAATTGAAGTAATTTTATATTTAGTAATTTTATCTGATTTTGTAGTTTGCTTAAAATCCTTTTTTAATTCATTTTTTTTCATTTTCTACTATAAATATATAGTTAATAACAGCAATTGCAACAATTAGATATTCAAATATATGATTGTATAAGAAAAAATGTAACATAATAAAACCTCCATAATTTTGTTATATATTTTATCATTTTCATTAAATAATAACAATAATTGTGTTAAAATTATATTGAGAGGTGATTTTATGGCAGTACCAGAATTTCAAAGTTTTATGTTGCCTGTCTTGAGCTTGTTTTCTGATAATAATATTCATACAACTAGTGAATGTATGGATGTAGCAATAGATTATTTTAAATTAGATGAAAATGATATAAAATTAACTGTTCCAAGCGGTAAACAGACACTAATTGCTAATAGAGTGTATTGGTCTTTAACTTATTTAAAAAAGTCTTTATTATTAAATACAGTAAAAAGAGGAGAATATAAAATTACTGATAGAGGACAAGCACTATTAAAAACCAAACCAAAACGAATTGATAAAAAATTGTTATCACAATACGAGGAATATCGTTTATTTAGTAATATAGATAATGATTCAAATATTTCGATTAATAATAATGAAAAGAATGATGATATTACTCCAGAAGAAAGCATAGATAAGATTTATAAAAAGATAAATGAACAACTTGCTGATGATTTATTAGAAATAATATTAGATAAAGATCCATATTATTTTGAAAGATTAGTAATGGATGTGTTAACTAAAATGGGATATGGTGACTCAACTAATAATTCTAATATTGTAACTAAAAAATCTGGTGATGAAGGAATAGATGGAATAATAAATCAAGATAAATTAGGATTAGATAAAATATATGTTCAAGCGAAAAGATGGAATGATAATGTAAGTAGACCTGAATTACAAAAGTTTGTTGGTGCCTTATCTGCAAAAAAATCAAATAAAGGTATATTTATTACCACTTCGGATTTTACAAAAGAAGCTAGAGAGTATGCTACAAATTTATCACATACAATAATTTTAATCAATGGAAAAGATTTAACAAAATTTATGATTGAGTACAATGTTGGAGTACAAACTAACTATTCGTATGAAATAAAGAAAATCGATAATGATTATTTTGAGATGCTGTAGGTGAGGTAAAATGAATAAAAATGATTTTGAAAAATTAGCATTAAAACTTTTAATACAATCAAATGTTAATTTTACAGAAGAGCAAAAAGAAGTTTTAAAATATATAGTTGATGAACTATATAAAGAATATAAAAAAATAAAATAGTTACACAATGACTATCGCCAGGTGGCGACGGTGCGGAAGTAATCTATGCCTTACGCAACAGTCCAACTCTTTCTAATCTAGTCTTAACGGAATTAGGGAAGCAAGGACAAAATATTAGAAAGGCTTATCAACGTAGATTAACATCTAATCCATCTAAGGACTATTATTTTATGCATAGAAATACGGGAGATACAGAAAGTATTATTGTTGAATATGGTTTTTTAGATAGTAAAAAGGATGATGTATCACAAATAAAAAATAATTGGGAAAAGTATGCAGAAGCTGTAGTACAGGCAGTATTACAATATATAGGGTATACTGGAGGAACTACTCCGAAAGAAGATGTATATGTTGTAAAAAAAGGAGATACTTTATATGGAATTTCTAAAAGATTTGGTATTCCTGTATCTGAGATAAAGAAAATAAACAACTTAACGAGTGATACTTTATCTATAGGTCAAGAATTATATTTATCTAATAATCCTATAGCAGGTGATACTTATACAGTAAAATCTGGAGACACTTTATATGGTATTGCTTCTAAGTATAATATGACAGTTAATGATTTAAAGGCATTAAATGGGCTTTCTAGCAATCTTTTATCTATTGGACAGGTATTATTAGTTAATGGTAAAAATGATGTTCCTACAGGCGAATATATCGTAAAAAGAGGGGATACTCTTTATGGTATA
>CAZRIC010000206.1:0-2617 GCA_964600095.1 uncultured Muribaculaceae bacterium | reverse complement strand
TTCTAGTACTTCTAAAGTTTCTTCTATCACTAGCAGAATCAGCTTCTTCAAAAAGTCTAACTCCCCATAAAGCTTTATTTCCTTTTCTCATTACTTTATTAGTTTCTTTTTCAACTGCAGCCCACCCTACTGATGTTGTTCCTATATCAAGTCCGATATTATATTTTTTATTCATATTGACTTCCCTCCTTGTTTATGATAATATGAAATTGTCTTGATACCATTCAAGATGTCATAGAGAGTTAAAATAAAGGTTTACCCTAAATACTCAATATTGAGAACAGTCGCTTAGGCGACTTTTATTGTATGGTATCAATTATTAACACTACTATGATTTTACCAAATTTTACCAAACAAAAAAAGCATTTCTGCCTTTTTAGTATTATAAGTTTCCTATTTTTATTTGCAACTCAATCCTGTTTTCTCACTATTCTTTTTCATTTCTTCATAAGTTGCATTTTCATAATCATTCTTATCTTCATCTTTTAAATCTTCTATCTTTATTTCTATCACTGATGTTACTTTTTTATCTTTTACTGTCACTTTAGTAGTAAAGGCTTGCTCAGAAAAAAGTTTTAAATCCTCCTCTACTTGTTTCTTATACTCTTCTGCTTCGTCCTTAGATTCTAATTCCACTATTTCTTTAGCAATAATTGTTTTCAATTTTTCTTTTGTAAATTGAAAAGTATATATTTCCTCTACTCCATCCTCTGCTCCAGTAGTACAAGTTAATGTTTTTGTATTACCACAACCTGTTAACATTACTACTAATATTATAAATACGAACCATTGTTTTTTCATTTTCTACTCCTCCTATTATTATCATTATACAATAAAAATACCTTCTTAACAATAAAAAAAGCATTTCTGCTTTTTATCTTAAAATACTATCAATATCAATCATCATGTTATCACTACCACTTACTTTTGGAAGTTCCCCATTCCATTTTTCAATGAATTGTTGTTTTAAAATCTTATCTGTTAAAGAGTTTTCTTTAATCCTATTAGCATCTGCTTCTGCTTGTGCTTCTATTCTTTTCTTTTCTGCTTCTACTTTTGTAGTTTCTAATTTTTGTTTTGCAGTTAAAGCATCCTGCTCCGCTACTGCTTTTCTTTCAATAGAAGCATTGTATTCCGCACTAAAGTCAAAGTTTTTAATAGAAACAGATAGAATTTTAATACCATACTGTTCTACTCTATTAACTAATTCTTGCTGAATATCTGTTGAAACTTCATTTCTTTTTGTTATTAATTCTTCTGCCGTATATTTAGAAATAGCACTCTTAATAGATTCTTGAATAGCTGGTTCTAAAACGGTACTTGTATAACCGTTCCCTACTTGACGATAAAGGTCTACTGCCTTTTCAGCATCAATTTGATAGTTAACAGCCACTTTAATACTATTTACAATTTGCATATCCTTTGTTGATGTTTCCAATAAATTATCATTTTCATATTTTTGAACTTTAATATTTACTGCTTCTATTTGTTCAAATGGAAATTTAAAATTAATTCCTTCTTGTAAATAAGTATCTGTAATTTTTCCAAAACAAATTTTAATTCCTACTTCTCCAGTTTTAATTACCTCAAAACAGCTTGGAATCAATAATAAAAGCCAGAAAAAGGATAAAAAGCATTTCTTTTGAAATTGAAACTCTTTTGTCTTTTTATTATAGCTCGTTATTAAAATAGTAACAACAATTAATATTATACTTACAGTAATATATATCATCTAATCCCTCCATAATTTTATTATAGCAAATTTTGAAAAGAAAAAAAAGAAAGTATCTCACTTTCTATAAATACCAAAGTTTCTCGCCATTTTTTCTTACTTCTTTAATAATTCCTCCACCTAAGCATTCCGCTCCATCATAGAATACACATGCTTGTCCAGGAGTTACCGCTTTTACTCCTTGTGGATATTTTACTAAAATATTACCATCATCTAAATATTCCAAAGAAACATCATTATCTGGTTGTCTATAACGAAATTTTGCAGTACAATTCATTGGTCTTTTATCAGTATTAAAATTGATAGTATCTACAATGCAAGAATCACTAATTAAATAATCTGTATTTCCATAAGAAATATAAAGAATATTTTCTTTTAAGTCTTTTCCTACTACAAACATTCTTTCTTTAGATCCACCAATATTAAGGCCTCGTCTTTGTCCTATCGTATAATACATAAGACCAATATGCTCACCAATTACTTCCTTAGTATCTATTTCTACTACTTTTCCAGGAGTATTTGGTAAATAGTTTTCTAAAAATTTTGTAAAGTTTCTTTCACCAATAAAGCAAATACCCGTAGAATCCTTTTTCTCTGCTGTAACTAAACCATATTCTTCGGCAATCTTTCTAACTTCAGGTTTTTCTAAATCTCCTATTGGGAAAAGGACATTCTTTAATTGTTCTTTAGATACTTGCGATAGGAAATACGTTTGATCTTTATTAGAATCTATTGCTCGTAAAAGTTTGCCATCTTTCATTCTAGCATAATGACCTGTTGCTATGTAATCCGCACCTAATTTTTCTGCTTCACGAACAAACATATCAAATTTAATATATTTATTACACATGATATCAGGATTAGGAGTTCTACCCTTTTTTAATT